>JANOTO010000290.1:0-7915 GCA_031416395.1 Rhodoferax sp.
GGGCGTGCAACGAAGGCAGATCACGGTGGTGTTCTGCGACCTGGTGGGCTCCACCGCCTTGTCCATGCGCGTTGACCCGGAGGACTTGCGGGAGTTTCTGGACAGCTACCGCGCTGCCGTGGCGGCGGTGGTGCAGGAGCACACGGGCTGGGTTGCCCAGTACCTCGGCGATGGCGTGCTGGCCTACTTCGGCTACCCAAAAGCCAGTGAAACCGCGTGCGAGCAGGCCGTGCGTGCGGCACTGCGCATCATTGATGCCGTCGCAGGTCTGCCGGCAGTCGCAGGGCAGCCGCCGCAAGTACGGATCGGGATTGCGACGGGCCTCACGGTGGTGGGCAAGCTCGTTGGCGCGGGCGCGGGGCCTGCCGAATTCAGCGCGGTGGGCGAGGCTCCCAATCTGGCCGCGCGGGCGCAGTCCGAGGCGCAACCCAATTCGGTGGTGATTGCCGATTCGACCCGCGAACAGCTTGGTGACTTGTTCGAGTACCGTGACCTGGGCCTGTTTGACCTCAAAGGCTTCCAGCAGCCCACCAAGCTGTGGCAGGTGTTGGGGCAGAGTCAGGTTCGCAGCCGCTTCGCGGCGCTGTACGGCGCGCGCGCGCACATCTCTCTGATGGGGCGCGAGAGCGAGACGAGGCGCATCGCCAGCCGACTTGCAGACGCGCAGGCCGGAGACGGCCAACTGCTGGTGATCAGCGGCGAAGCTGGGCTTGGAAAATCCCGGCTGGTGGAGCACTTGTTCGATCTACTCGGGCGCGGCCCGGACGGCGCGAGCGCGGCCGAGCGCCTGGTTTTCCAGTGCTCACCCCACAACGTCGCGTCAGCGCTGCACCCGGTGCGTGACTACATCGAGCGCAGCGCTGGTATTTCGTCGCACGACGGACGCGATGCCGCTCTGCACAAGATGTCTACGCTGCTGGAGCGTGCCGGGCCACTGGTACCCGAACACCTGAGCCTGGTGGCCGAGCTGCTGGGCCTGGAACGCGCCCCCAAATCAGCGCTGGAGGGCCTCGGTTCGCTCGAAGTGCGCACGCGCATGTTGAGTGCGCTGGGCAGCTTGCTGGCGGCAGCCGCCGCGCGAAGCTCGGTGGTCGTGGTGGAAGACATCCAGTGGATCGACCCGTCCACCAGCGAGTTGCTGGGCAACCTGGTGCCGCTGCTTCGGCGCATGCCCGTGCTGTTTGTGGCGACCTCTCGCGGCGGGCCGTATCCGCCTTGGCTCACCGGGCCGCACGTCGGCCTGGTGCAACTTGACCGGCTTGGCACCGAGCAGACGCGCCAGATCGTCGTGGCCATGGCAGCCCCCCAGCAATTGCCAGAGCGCGTGCTGGATGCCATCGTCTTACGCTCCGATGGCGTGCCGCTGTACGCCGAGGAGCTGACCCGTGGCTACCTGGAACCCGCGGGCAAGCGCGCCAGCACAAAACAGGCAGACGGTAGCGACGATGAGGCCCAAGCCGGCATCCCGGCCACATTGTCAGAGTCGCTGCTGGCCCGGCTGGATGGGGTACCCAACGGCAGGGAAATCGCACCTGCAGCCTCCGTGCTGGGGCGCGAGTTCCCAATTGCCTTGCTGGCGGCGATTTCAGCCCTGGCGGAGCCGGATGTGCGCCGCTGTGTGGCCGAGCTGCTAGAAGCGGGCGTGTTTGTCGGTGGCCGCAGCAACTTCGGGGAAGCGGTCGCTTTCAGGCATCTGCTGGTGCGGGATGCGGCATACCAGCAACTGGTGCGGCGCGACCGGGTGCGCCTTCACGGTCTGGTGGCAGCCACCGTGGAGTCGAGCTTCCCCGCCATCGCCTCAGCTTTACCGCACATCATGGCCGTGCACTTCGCCGAGGCCGGCGAGACGGCGCGCGCCGCAGCGCAATGGCACCTCGCCGCTGCCGACGCGGATCGGCGCTCTGCTTATGTGGAGGCATTGGCGTATTTCCGGCGTGCCCTCGCCCTGATCAGCGCCATGCCGCAGGATGCCGTGCGCGACACGCTTGAGTTCAATCTGGTGCTGAACATGATCGGGCCCTTGATCGCGGTGCAAGGCCTCACCGCCACCGAAGTCGAGCAGCAGATCGAGCGCGTCTCGGCACTGAGCCACAAGCTGGGTACGCAGTCAAGCCTGATTCCGGCGCTGGCACTGAAGACCGTCATGCTGGGGGCCGCCGGAAACATGCCGGCGAGTTACGCGCTCGCGCTGCAGATCAGTGCCTTGGCTGAGGGCGGCAGTGAAACGGATCGCCTGATCGCCCACCGTTATATGGCCACAACGCTGGTATTTTGGGGAAAATTCCAGCAGGCGATTGAGGAGGCCCTGCGATTTTTGGCGCTGTTCAACCCCTCTGCCCACGCCCAGCAACTGGTGCATATCGGCGCGGCCAACCATGCCGTCATGATGATGGTGGGGCTGGCCGAGTGCTACACCATTTTGGCGCAGGCCGACCAGGCACGGCATTGGCGCGGACAGGCCCTGCTTTCGGCGCGAGCGGATGGCCGCGCCCACACCTTGGCGCAGGCGCTCTCCTTCGCCGCGTGTTTTCCGACGGCCCTGTTGGGCGACACGCAGGAGCTGGCGGGCTACGCCAGTGAGCTGAAAATTGTGACTGAAGCACACGGGCTGACTCAATGGCAGGGCCATGCCGCGCTGTTCAGTGGTATCACTTTGATGAAGCAGGGCCGCATCGAGCCAGGCCTGGCCTTGGCGCGGCAAGGCATTCACCAGCTGGTGACGGGGCATGCCTATTCCAAAGTCTGGTACATCGTCTACGCCCAAGCCTGCGAAGAAGCCGGTGCATTCGACGATGCCTGGCACGGATTGGAGTTGAGCGCGCCCAACATCGCATTTGGCTACTCATGGCTCGATGCCGAGTACCTTCGAGTACGCGGGCGACTCCATCTCATCGGTGGCGATCATGACTTGGCCAGGCAGGACTTTGAGGCCGCATTGGCGCTGGCATTGGAGCAAGGGGCAACGCTGTTCATCGAGCGTGCCCGCCAGGATCAGAATTTGTTGATGCCCAAGATACCTGCGAAAGCTATTGCAGCGCCCTGACGAGTCCAGTCGCCAGATCCAGCCGGTGGGCGATATGCACGTTCAGGTTGCGCATCATCTTGGCGTACAGCCTGGGGGATCGGTTTTCGAGCGCGTCCAGGCTGCGACGGTCCAGTTCGAGCAGCCGCGCCGGGGTGAGGCAGACCGCGTCGGCGGTGCGCCGCTGCGACATCAGCAGCGACATCTCGCCAAAAATGCTGCCTGGGCCGAATGCAGCCAGGCGCGTGTGAGTCGTCAGGCCGGCGCTTGCGATTCGTATTTCGACCTGGCCCGCTTCGATGATGTACATCGACGAGCCCGCATCACCATGCGAAAAGAGGGCACCCGCTGGGGCCTCCATCGGCTGCAGACAGGCCTTCAGTTCCTGTAGCTCCCCGTCGCTCATGCCCAGCGTGAGCGGGGTCTGCCCGAACTCGAAGCGGAGTCTGGTGTTGATGCCCGGCCACTGCTCGCCCAACAGCGCGACTTCGGCATGCTCCAACGCGCGGTCAAGGTCGTCGAACCACAGGGTCTGCGGGTCGGGGCAGGATAGGCCCAGCGCCACCAGATTGCGGCTGCGGGCGCTGCCTGCGGGCACCCCGGCCAGCAGCGGCTTGACCCCGGTTGCAGCCAAGGCGTTCGCCCCTGCGGCAATGATCTCGCAGGCGGTCGCGTCAACGGTCGTCACCCGGCTCAGGTCAAGCACGCAAAAGCGGGTGCCGGGCGCGGTCGATGCCAACTGCTGCGCCAGCGGGTCCGCAGTGCCGAAGAAGAGCGCACCTTGCGGCTTGAATACAGCGATCTTCCAGCGATGCTCACGCAGCCAGCTTGCCTGCTCGGCGGCCCACACGCGTCTGGACCCCATCTGGATACTGGCTTGCGCACCGAAGCTCGTCGCGGCAGAAAGGTCAACGGCCAGCAATACCATCGCCAGCACGGCGCCCACCATCAAGGCAAGCGGCACGCTGCCCCAAAAAATGGCAGCGGCGACGATGATCGCGATACCGGGTGTCCATAACGCGCTGTGATCGCGCCTGTGCGCAGACCAAGCGGTCTTGACCAGGCGCCCGGTGGACAGTTGAACCATCGACAAACCCGCCATCATCAACACTGCGGCCAATGCCGCAACCGGAAGCCATGTCAACCACTCGCCTGCAACCAGTACCAGTACGAACAGCAGGACGGCTGAGCCAGCCGCCACGCTGCGGGGATTGCCCTTCATGTGCGCTGCCGCCACGGACTGTTGCGCTGCGGTGCTGACGGGCAGGGCCCCCAGCGCGCCGCAAACCACGTTGGCACAGCCCAGCGCGACGAGTGAGCGGTTGACGTCGGAGCGCTTGCCCAGCAGGTTCCCAATCGTGACTGCCGTCATGGCGGCGTTCATGATGGCCTGCAGCGCAAGCAGGCCTGCGTAGGGAAGCACCTGTAGCACGGTGGTGGCCACCCAGTGCGGCGTGACAACGCTCCACAGCGAAGTGGTCGTCTGAAGCGCCACCGCTTGCGGTTGCACTGCGTTCAGGGTGCCGCCCAGCGCTCCAGGCTGCATGAACACTGAGAGCAGGTAGTAAACGAGCGTCCCGGTTATCAGTGCGACGAAGACCGGCTCGCCCAGCCGCTTGAAACGCGGCACCAGCAAGAGCGCCAGCACCGTCGCAGCAGCCACGATAACGGAGCCGGGCAACACCTGGGGCCACAGTTTGTCAAGCGTCACGCCGCGCAACTGCACGCCGAGGATCGGGCCGAGCTGCGACCACACCACCAGCAGTCCGATCCCGGTGACGAAGCCCGCACTTACTGGCGACGGCACGAACTTGATGAACCCGGCCAGCCGTAAAGAGCCGGCCAAAAGCAAGATGAGGCCCATCAACACCACCGCGAGCGACATCGCCGCCCACACCTCCCACAGGCCTGCAGCGCCGCTGCGGCTGACAATATCAGCCCCGAGGGCGGCGTAAATCACCGTGGTCGAAGACACGGGCGCGGCAATCTCGGCCGGCGCGCGCGCCAGCCACGCCACCAGCAAGCTGCCCAGCGTGGCAGCAACGAAGGCGGCAGTCAGGCTGATGTCAAGTGCCTGCGCCCCCAGTGCCGCTGCTGCGAGCAGACCGACCGCCAGCAAGTTGGCCAGGCTCAGCAATGCGGCGACGAACCAGTCGCCGAGCGACTTGATGGCGTTTGAAGCCGATGTCTTCTTTGATGCTCCCGCGTGGTTCATTCAAACAATTCAAATCTGATGGGTGTTAGCGCCGATTGACGACCGACCCACGGCGGCAAACTCAATTTTCGATAAAATTAACCTGCAAGTTAATTTTATCGTCAGCAGCGTGAATTTTAACCAAAAACCGATCAATTTAGGTCTCTAGCTCTCGAATTATATGCATATCAAGCTATGTAACTTATAGCGTCCGACGGCAAAGGAAGAGCCGAGGCACTGTCAATGTAGCGCAAGCGGGCGGCCATCTTTTCACGGCCGCTTGCAACGCGGTTCACGCCTGCAGCATGCCACGCACCAGCGTGGCCAAGGTGCGCGCTAAAAACGGCTCAAACTCAATCTGCAGCGGCTGCAGGCTGGGGTCTGCGGCCATCACACTGGCGATGACTGCGGGCGGCTCGGCCAGTTGCGTCAGGCTGATCACCAGCGCGTGGGTTTGCAGCACGAGCGTTGGAGCATCTGGGGGCGCGAGGCCTGGAATCTTGCGCATGATCAACGCGCTGATATCGCGCAGCAGATCGCGCATGAAAATCTTGAAACCACGCGCGGTGGCCTCATCAATGTGCGGTTCAATCACCGAATGCAGCAGCACCAGCAGGCGGCGCATGTCGCGCTTTTCCGCGAGGCTTTTGGCGATGGCAAGGGGCACCGCCTGGGCAGACCGTATGCGGCCCAGCCGCTGGGTGAGGTCAACCAGCCACTGCGCCAGCGCCTCACGGACGAGCTCCAAAAAGAGCGTCTCCTTGGTGGCGAAGTAGAGGTAGGCGGTGCCTTTGGCAACGCCAGCCCGCTCGGCCACGCGTGCAATCGTTACGGCGTCGAAATCTGCTTGGGAAAATAGCTCTGTGGCCGCAGCAATCAGCGCGGCGCGGCGCAGGTCTTTATCGGCCGGGCTGCGGGCGCGCTGAAGTGCTGGCATCACCTGGCCTATTGGGCGTGGCAACTCAGGCGACCTGCTCACGCGACCAGCGGCAGCGAACGATGGCGATTGCCCGTCAGCGCAAACAACGCGCTGGCCACTGCCGAAGCCACGGGTGGCACGCCCGGCTCGCCCACGCCGCCGGGTGAGCGGGTGCTGGGCACGATGTAGGTGTCCACCACGGGGGCTTCGGCCAGCATCAGCATCCGGTAATTGTTGAAGTTGGTCTGCTGCACGATGCCGTCCTTGATATCGATCTTGCCGTAGATTGCGCCGGTCAAGCCAAACACAACGGCACTTTCCATCTGCTGGGCGACGATGTTGGGGTTGACCACGGTGCCGCAGTCAATCGCGCAAGTCACGCGGTGTACGCGCGGCTTGCCGTTCACCAGGGACACATCCACCACCTGGGCCACTATGGAGCCAAACGACTCGTGCAGGGAGATACCGCGCGCATGGCCTGCGGGGAGCGCGCTGCCCCACTTGGCTTTGTCCGCCGCCAGGTTCAGTACCGCCAAGTAGCGCGGTGCATCTTTGAGTAGATTACGGCGGAACACGTACGGGTCTTGCTTGGCCTCCAGCGCCAGCTCGTCGATGAAGCCTTCAGAAAAGAACGCGTTGTGCGAGTGGCCGACGGATCGCCAAAAGCCAACCGGCACATCGTGGCGCGTGTGGACGTGCGACATATGCTGGTGCGCGATGCCGTAGGGTAAATCGAACAGCCCTTCTGCGGTGGTTTTGTCGGGCATGTCGAACGGGCCGTTCAAAATCGTCGCGGCCCGCTCGAACCAACGTGGGCCAATCGGGTCGCCGGCAGACTTGATCGTCAAGCTGCTGACGTTGCCCTGCGCATCCATCGCTGCGCTCAAGTTCGCCACGTGCATCGGGCGGTAAAAGTCGTGCATGGTGTCTTCTTCACGTGACCAGGCCAGTTGCACGGGCTTGCCACCGCAGTCCATCGCCACACGCACGGCCTGGCCCACGTAATCCACCTCCAACCGCCGCCCAAACCCGCCGCCCAGCAGCGTCACGTGCAGAGTCACGTTGTCGATGCTGACACCCGCGATGTCAGCCGCTATCGCGCGCGCCATCTGCGGCACCTGGGTCGGCGCCCACACTTCGACCTTGCCGTCTTTGACCCGCGCGGTGCAATTCATCGGCTCCATCGTGGCGTGGGCGAGAAACGGGGCTTGGTAGGCCGCCGTGATCACACGCGTGGCTTTGCCTTGCACCTCAACCGCATCGCCTTGTTTGAAGAAGGTAAAACCGTCTTCTGTTTTCAATGCGGCGTGCAGCTTGGCTTCGATCTGCTGCGAATCCAACGCGCCTTGCACGCGCTGTTGCCACTTCACGTCCACCGCCTGCGCGCCTTGCCGGGCGTGCCAGGTGGTTTTGCCGACCACCGCAATGCCTGCGGTCGAGCCGCCAATGGCATCGAGCTTCACCAGCCGCTCAACCCCTGGCATGGCCATCGCTGCCTTGTCGTCAATCGCTCCGGGCGTGCCGCCGATCATGGGGCACAGCCGCACTGTGGCAAACAGCATGCCCGGCAAGCGCACATCCATGCCAAACTGTGCGGTGCCGTTGATTTTGGCGGGGATGTCAAGGCGCGGCGCACCCTGCCCAATCAGCTTCCAGTTCTTGCGGTCCTTCAACGTGACTTCGCCGGGTGCCATGCCGCCTGCGGTCTTCGCCAAGTCGCCGTAATGAGCTGACTTGCCCGAAGAGTGCGACACCACGCCGTCTTTCACCACCAGTTCGG
>JANOTO010000291.1:0-5065 GCA_031416395.1 Rhodoferax sp.
AGAATGCGGTCTTTGACGCGATCAAGGCCAAAGTGGTCTTCGTTGAGCACCGTTTCAGCATTGGTCAGGTTGTGCTTGATCTTGGTTTTCGCCGCCCAGGGCAGGCCCGTCAGCACGTCGATGTAGTTGCGCACCACGGTCGCCTCAGCGGACATCGGTGACATGAGCTTGAGTTTTTTCAGCTCGCCTTCGGCCTTTTTCAGCGCGTCTTTGGGCATTTTGGCGGCTTTGATCTTCTTGTCGATCTCATCGACATCAGCGCCATCCTCGCCATCGCCCAACTCTTTCTGAATCGCTTTGACCTGCTCGTTCAGGTAGAAGTCGCGCTGGTTTTTCTCCATCTGCCGTTTAACACGGCCGCGAATCTTCTTGTCAACGTTAAGGATGTCCACCTCACGTTCAATCTGCTCAAACAGGTTCTCCAACCGCTCCTTGATGCCCGACAGCGCCAGCACGGCCTGCTTGTTGTCCAGCTTCAGTGGCAAGTGGGCGGCGATGGTGTCAGCCAGGCGGCCCGGATCGTCAATGCTGGAGATGGAAGTCAGAATCTCCGGCGGAATTTTCTTGTTGAGTTTGACGTACTGGTCAAACTGCTGCATCACGGCGCGGCGTAGCGCCTCAATCTCACTGGACTTGGCGCGTGCTTTGTCCAGCCCTTCCAGTGCCGGATCGACCGGGGTCACGGTTGCCGAGAAATGCAACTCACCTTCAATGATGTGATTGACCACAGCGCGTTGCTGGCCCTCGACCAGCACCTTGACCGTGCCATCGGGCAACTTGAGCATTTGCAGGATGGTCGAGACGCAGCCAACATCAAACATGTCGGTCACCAGCGGATCGTCTTTGGCAGCGGCCTTTTGCGCGACCAGCATGATGCGTCGCTCGGACTCCATTGCTGCTTCCAGTGCCTTGATGCTTTTGGGGCGGCCCACAAAAAGCGGGATGACCATGTGGGGGAAAACCACCACATCACGAAGGGGAAGCAATGGCAAATCCAACGGCAAGGCAGGGAGTGGTGTGTGACCGGACATAGATAAACCTTTAATTAACCTGCTGAATATGGAACGTCAAAGCTGTATTTCAAGCCTTCTTGGCGACTTCTCGGTAAACCAGCAGCGGCGGCTTATTCTCTTCAATGGTGGATTCATCCACCACAACCTTGACAACATTCGAGCTGTTGGGCAGTTCGAACATGGTGTCGATCAATGACAGCTCCAAAATCGAACGCAAGCCGCGAGCACCTGTTTTTCGGGCGAGAGCCTTTTTGGCAATCGCCTTCAGGGCGGACGGGCGAATCTCGAGATCGACGCCTTCCATCGCCAACAGTTTGCTGTACTGTTTGACCAGCGCGTTCTTCGGCTCCGTGAGAATTTGCACCAGCGCGTCTTCGCTCAGCTCAGCCAGTGTTGCTACAACCGGCATGCGGCCCACCAGCTCGGGAATCAGGCCAAACTTGATCAGATCCTCGGGCTCAACATCTTTGAACACCTCCGTCAACGAGCGCTGGGCCTTGCTTTTGACGCTGGCACCAAAGCCGATGCCAGAGGACTGGGTGCGGTTGTCAATGACTTTCTCCAGCCCTGAGAACGCACCACCGCAGATAAAGAGAATATTGGTGGTATCGATTTGGACGAAGTCTTGGTTCGGGTGCTTGCGTCCGCCTTGCGGTGGCACACTGGCCATGGTGCCTTCGATCAGCTTGAGCAACGCCTGCTGCACGCCTTCGCCCGATACATCGCGCGTGATCGAGGGGTTGTCTGACTTGCGCGAAATCTTGTCAATCTCGTCGATGTAGACGATGCCGCGCTGGGCGCGTTCGACTTCGTAGTTGCAGCTTTGCAAGAGCTTCAAGACGATATTTTCGACGTCTTCGCCGACGTAGCCCGCTTCGGTCAAGGTGGTGGCATCGGCCATAACAAAGGGCACGTCCAGCATACGAGCCAGGGTTTGAGCCAAGAGCGTTTTGCCAGAGCCCGTGGGGCCAATCAGCAGAATGTTGCTCTTGGCCAGCTCAACATCGTCCTTCTTGGCTTTCTCTTTGTGCCGCAGCCGCTTATAGTGGTTGTACACCGCCACCGCCAGGGTTCGCTTGGCAGGCTCCTGGCCGATGACGTAATTGTCAAGGTTGAGTTTGATTTCAGATGGCGTGGGAAGGTCGCCCTTGGCATCGCGCGCATCGACGTTGGCGGGCAACTCGTCGCGGATGATTTCATTGCACAGGTCAATGCACTCGTCGCACACGAACACTGAAGGGCCAGCAATCAGTTTCTTGACCTCGTGCTGGCTCTTGCCGCAGAACGAGCAGTAAAGAGTCTTCTCGCCGGACGCGCCTTTTTTCTCAGCCATGCTGGGTATGCCTTAACCTAGGGTTACTCTGACCATTCTTGGAATGATCTCAAGAGTTAACTAATTTTAACCAAATAAAAACGGCGACTTCGAGGGTGGAAGTCGCCGTTACAGAGGGACATTTCAGCGGAAACTACTAGGGCCGCTTGGAGATCACCTTGTCAATCAGGCCATAGTCTTTGGTCTCGTCCGCCGTCATGTAGTAATCGCGCTCGGTGTCTTTGGCAATTCGCTCCAGCGGCTGCCCCGTGCGCTCGGCAAGAATCTTGTTCAACTGCTCGCGGGTCTTGAGGATTTCGCGGGCCTGTATTTCAATTTCAGTCGCCTGGCCCTGGCTGCCACCGGAAGGTTGGTGAATCATGACCTTGGAGTTGGGCAATGAAAAACGCTTGCCTTTGGCACCTGCGGCCAACAGAAAGGCGCCCATGCTGGCAGCAAAGCCGATGCACATGGTCGAGACATCCGGTTTGATGAAGTTCATAGTGTCAAAGATGGCCATACCAGCGCTGACCGAGCCACCTGGGGAGTTGATGTAGAAAGAAATGTCCTTGTCAGGGTTTTCACTCTCCAAAAAGAGCAATTGCGCAACCACGAGGTTTGCCGTTTGATCATTCACTGGCCCCACCATGAAGATGATCCGCTCTTTAAGCAAGCGCGAATAGATGTCGTAAGACCGCTCACCCCGTCCAGACTGCTCGATCACCATCGGGATCATGCCAAGGCCTTGAGTTTCAAAGGCGCTGCTTTGCGTATTCATTTTGCTCTTTCCAATATGTTTGTAATGTACCGAAGAACGAGACCTGATTAAGGCCCAGAAAGCACATGGGGCTTGACCGCAGGACTACAAGCCCCAGACAAGCCCCTTCAAGCCCCAAATCGGGAAAAACCGGCAGACCAATCAGTTCTGCGCCATCAGCTCATCAAACGTAATTGATTTTTCGGAAATCTTGGCTTTGCTCAAGATGAAATTCGTCACGTTGTTTTCAATGACGATCGACTCCACCTCGCCCATGCGCTTGTTGTCGCCGTAGTACCAGCGCACCACTTCAGCCGGCTTTTCGTAACTGGCAGACAGCTCATCAATGTGCGATTTGATCTGCTCGGGCTTGGCGTGCAACTCATTGGCACGCACCAGCTCGGCCACGGCCAGGCCCAAGCGCACGCGGCGCTCGGCCTGCGGACGGAAGATATCTTCCGGGATCGGCGCCTTGTCAGCATCTTTCACGCCGCGCTGCTTCAAGTCGGCCCGGGCACCTTCAATCAGGCGATTTGTTTCGGCTTGAACGCTGGCATTGGGCAAGTCCAGCTCAGCTTTGGCCAGCAGCGCATCCATGGCGGCTTGCTTGTTCTTGGCCATCAAGCGGAATTTCACTTCACGCTCCAGGTTTTTCTGAATGTCCGCACGCAGACCTGCCACAGTGGCATCGGCAATGCCGAGTGACTTGGCCAGAGCCTCATTGACCTCGGGCAAATGCGCCGCTTCAATTTTCTTCAGCGTAACCATGAAGTCAGCCATCTTGCCGGCGACTTCCTGGCCGTGGTAGTCGGCGGGAAAGGCCATCTGGAAGGTTTTGCTCTCGCCCGACTTCATACCCAGCACGGCTTGCTCAAATTCTTTGAGCATTTGACCGTCGCCCACGATGAACTGAAAGTCTTCTGCCTTGCCGCCCTGGAACGGCTCGCCGTCAATCTTGCCTTCGAAATCAACACTCACCCGGTCGGTCTCCTGCGCGGCGGTGTCTTGCGCGCGTTGGCTGAAAGTGCGGCGCTGCTTGCGCAGGATGTCCAGCGTTTTGTCGATGGCGGCATCGGTCACGCTGGCCTCAAAGCGATCAACCTCGGCGGTCGCCAGGTCAGCGATTTTCACGTCAGGAAAGACTTCAAAGATCGCGTCAAAGGCCATTTCGCCTTCAGGTGCGCCGGTGCCTTCGGTGATTCGGGGCTGGCCCGCCACGCGCAGTTTGGCCTCGTTAGCGGCGTTGGAGAAAGCCTCGCCCACCTTGTCGTTCATCACCTCGTAATGGACTGAATAACCATAGCGCTGCGCCACCACATTCATGGGAACCTTGCCGGGACGAAAACCATCCATCTTCACGGTACGCGCCAAGCGCTTGAGGCGGGTTTGCACCTCGGTCTGGATCGTGCCCACAGGCAAGGTAAGCGTCATCTTGCGCTCCAGCTTCTCAAGGGTCTCAACGGTAACGGCCATCATCATGCTCCTAAAGGTGAGGGACGACATTCACCGCACTTTCGGCGAATGTCTACCTGCAAATTCTTAAAAAATTCTCGAACAAAAATTCTCAAACGTATCGTGGTGCGCGGGGGGGGACTCGAACCCCCACACCATTGCTGGCGTCAGGACCTAAACCTGGTGCGTCTACCAATTTCGCCACCCGCGCTTCAAAAAAATCAAGGCCCGTCGATAAAGACGAGCCTGTGAAATTGGTTAGCCCGCTATTTTAACCTGCACATGGGCCGACTCTGATCGCCTATGAATTCACGGCTACCATCAAGCCCGATGTCAGGCTCAATCAACCACTACGAAAACTTCCCCGTCGCCTCGTGGCTGTGCCCCCGGCACCTGCGCACGCCGATCATCGCGATCTACCAGTTTGCCCGGGCTGCGGATGACATTGCGGACGAGGGCAAAGCCACGGCGTCTGAACGCTTGAGCGACCTGGCCGACTTCCGCGCGGATCTGATGGCCTGCAGCCAGGGT
>JANOTO010000292.1:0-7895 GCA_031416395.1 Rhodoferax sp.
GCGGCGATGGCGATGTTGGGGCGAAGCGCGTAGTAGTCGGCATCGGCGTAGGGCACGAAGGCCGAGAGGCCGTCATATGCGCCACGCAAAAAGACCACGACCAAACGGCCCTTGCGAGAAGCGCCTGGGGATGCTGGTGTGGCTTGCGCCCACACGCGCGGTGCGAGGGCGGTTGTGAAGGATGCGCCCAGGGCTATGGCCAGTGCATTGCGCCGGGACAGGGTCGGTGTGTGCATGACGGGCTCACTTTCGCATGAAATCGGGGCCGGCCAGCATCAACCCCGTGCGCATAGCGGGCGGCTCGCGTGCAATACGCTCCTGGCTGGCGGCACTCAAAAAGGTTTGCAGATAGGCGGGCTGCGGGATGCGGCTGGCCAGGCCAAAGGCAAAGTCGGCACGTCGCGTCAGCGCCTCGGGGGCAAGCCAGGTGGCGGCATCGGTTTTGTAGCCATCGGGCGTTTGCCAGCCGTGCATGGGTTGGCCCACTTGCGCAAGGAACCCCAGCGTCTGGTTGATGTCACGCGGCTCGCGCACGCCACCGGCAGCGGTGAGGGCCGAGCAAACGTAGTCCAGCGGGGTCTTGAAGAGCGTGTTGCCCGCATCCCAAAACTCGTCGGACGCGACGAGCACCTGCATCACCGCGCGGATGTCGCCCTGCGTGCGCGTGAAGGTGGCGGTCAGTTTGTCGACAAGGGCCGGCGGTGGCTGGTCGGCCACAAAAGTGGTGACAAGCCGCGTGGCGATGCGTTGGGCGGTGGCCGGGTGGCGTGCCAGCATCAGGATGGCTTCTTCACCCTCACGCACGCCGTTGGATGTGAAGCTGCGCCCCAGCAGCACTTTGTCGCCCGTGTCGTGCAGGCGCGGCACAAAATCAAACGACTTGCCTTGGCCTAGCGGCACCGTCCAGCCCGTGAAAATGCGCGCCAGCTCGCGCACGTCATTTTGCGTGTAGCCCGCGTGTACGCCCAGTGTGTGCAGTTCCAGCAGCTCGCGGGCGTAGTTCTCGTTGATGCCACGCACATTGCTTTGCGCCTGATCCAGGTAGAAGAGCATGGCGGGGTGGCGCGCACTGGCCAGCAGCAGGTCTTCAAACTTGCCCAGCGCGTGGGCGCGTGCGACGTTGATCACGTAGTGCCCCATGAAGGGCCGTGTGACGGCTTTGCCCACAAACACGTTCAGGTGGTTGAACCAGAACTCTGTCATCTTGGCCAACAGCGGCTGCTCGATGGTTGCATCGCTGCAGGCCGCCAAACGCCAGCTGGCCGCGCTGCGGGCCATGTCGCGGCTGAAGGCATCCTGGATCGGCATGGCGTTTGCAGTCATCGCTGGTGCGGCAATGTTGGCAGCGGTCGCCTCAACGCGCTCCTCACGCAGCGTGCGCCGCGCCAGGCGCTCGGCCTGGAAGTCGCGGGCGATGTCGTCCAGCGGGGCGTTGATCTGCGTGAACTCTGTCGGCAGGCTTGGCGCGCGACGGCTGGCGGCAAAGGCTGCCTCAATCTGCTGCTGGCCCCAAGCCTTGGCCCCAGCTTGTGCGGCCTGCGCCGTGGCGGGGCTGGGGCCGTAGCCCAGGCGCGAGGTGGCGCGCCACGCGGCCTGCGGGCTGGTGTCAGTCTGCGCTGTGGCGGGGCCCGCCAGCAGCAAGGTGATGCATACCGCCTGCCAGCGGCCGGATAGTTGGGGTGCGGACATTCAGGGCTTTCTTTGAATCAACGCGCTTGAACTTCAATAGTGCTTCATTTAACGCGCCAAAACCACGAGGGTTGGCAGCTTTACAGAGATTTACCGAGCTTCACGGAGGGTCACGTGGGGTTCACAGAAAATTAACTTGGAGGTTAATTTAAGTCGATTCGGAACGTAAAATATCAAGATTATGAGTCAAATAGTGCTCTAGCTTTCGTGTTATATGCATTTAATGCTATCAAGTAAATAGCGATTAGGGTAATTCCCGGTAGGCAATGACGAGTGATTTGTATATATTCATTCATTCTTATGTTTAGATATACAGACTCTGCCCATATAAATTCTCAAAACGCTCGGCTACAGCGAGCGCCCGAGAGCTTTTTGACCCCGGCGGACATCAAAACCGCCTTCCAACAGACTGCTGAGCAGCGGCGCGGCTTCTTGCGCACTGCGTTTGCGGCGGCGGCGGGCTCGGTTGCGTTGGCCTCGGGTGCGAGGGCACAGTCGGCTGCCAGCGACGGTGACCCTGCGATCCTGAATTTGCCTGATCACAGCAAAGGCCTGGGCCAGGGCGTGGTGACCGATGGCTACGGCAAGCCCTCGGCGTTTGAAGTCAACGTGCAGCGCCGTGGGAGTCCCGGCTTGACGCAGACGACCCAATCATCCGTGTCATTCGCGCCGCTGCAATCGCTGTTTGGCATCATTACGCCCAGTGGTTTGCACTTTGAGCGGCACCACCAAGGCTGGTGGGATGTCGATCCGCGCAATCATCGCTTGATGCTCAATGGCTCGGACGCGACGATGCTAAAAAAACCGCTGGTCTTCACGCTCGATGAGCTGATGCGCCTGCCCGCTGTGTCGCGCTTTCACTTCATCGAGTGCGGCGCCAACACCGGTATGGAATGGGGCAACGTGGCCGTGCCTACGGTGCAGTACACCCATGGCATGCTGTCGTGCAGTGAGTTCACCGGCGTGCCGTTGATCACGCTGCTGGAGATGGCCGGCGCCGATTTGAAGCGCGGTAAGTTCGTATTGGCCGAAGGGGCGGATGGCTCGTCGATGACGCGGACGATTCCGATGAGCCAGATTCTGTCTGGCGAAGTGCTCGTCGCCTACGGTCAAAACGGTGAAATGCTGCGTCCTGAAAACGGCTACCCGCTGCGCCTGGTGGTGCCCGGGATACAAGGTGTGAGCTGGGTGAAGTACCTGCGCCGCATCGAGTTGGGCGATCAACCGTATGCAACCAAGGACGAGGCCGCGCATTACATCGATTTGCTGCCAGACGGCACGCACCGCCAATACACGAGCATTCAGGAATGCAAGAGCGTGGTGACCACGCCCTCGGGCGGGCAGGTCTTGCAAGGTAAAGGCTTTTACAGCATCACCGGGCTGGCATGGTCGGGCCGGGGCAAGGTCAAGCGGGTGGATGTGTCGGTCGATGGAGGGCGCAACTGGCGCACCGCGCGGGTGGAATCCCCCGTGCTTGACAAATGCCTCACGCGCTTCAATATGGATTGGGTTTGGGATGGTGAAAGTGCCATCATCCAAAGCCGCGCGACGGACGAAACCGGCTACGTGCAGCCGTCGATGAATGCTCTTCGCACCGTGCGAGGCACGCGCTCGATCTACCACAACAACGCGATTCAATCGTGGCAAGTTACCCAGAGCGGCGAGGTGAAAAATGTTCAAGTCGCCTAAGCCGTTTTTAGTCCTGGTGTTGCTCTGCGCCGCGAGCCTGAGCGGCGCGCAAACAGCGGACAAATTCGCGGACAAATTTTCGGGGATTGGCCGCGCAGCGACTCCGAAGGAAGTGGCAGCTTGGGACATTGACGTGCGCGCCGACTTCAAAGGCTTGCCCAAGGGCGCAGGCTCGGTCGCGCAAGGGCAGGACATCTGGGAGGCCAAGTGCGCGTCATGCCACGGCGTGTTTGGCGAGGCCAACAACGTGTTCCACCCGCTCATCGGCGGCACCACGGCAGACGACATCAAAACAGGCCGCGTCGCCCGTTTGAAAGAGGTGGGGTATCCGCAGCGCACCACACTGATGAAGCTGGCCACAGTGTCCACGCTGTGGGACTACATCTACCGCGCCATGCCTTGGACGCAACCCAAATCGTTGACACCCGATGAGGTCTACGCGGTAACAGCCTTCATGTTGAACCTGGGTGGCGTGGTGCCCAACGAGTTCACGCTGTCCGACAAAAACATCCGCGACGTGCAAGCCCGCATGCCCAACCGCAACGGCATGACCACCGCACACGCGCTGTGGGTGGGCAGCGAACTCGGTGGCAAAGCCGTTGCTGATGTGCAGGCAAAAGCCTGTATGGTCAATTGTGGTGGTGAACCCAAAATCACCTCTGCACTGCCCGACTTCGCGCGCAACGCGCATGGCAATCTGGCCGATCAAAACCGCTGGGTGGGTGCGCAGCGCGGCGCGCAGACGGACAGGGCCGTGGGGGCCAGTGAAGCCAAAGCCGGCGCCGACGGGAATCCTGCCCTGGCCTTGGTCAGCAAACACAGTTGCACCGCCTGCCACGCCATGGCGCAAAAGCTGGTGGGGCCATCCTTCAACGACATCACCAGCAAACACGCGGGGCGTGTGGACTACCTGAACGACAAAATCAAGAACGGCGGCACAGGCGTTTGGGGGGCAGTCCCGATGCCTGCACAGGCTCTTTCAGAGGTGGATGCCAAATTAATTGCGACATGGTTGTCAACAGGGGCATCCCGCTAGCCGTTCTTTTCATCATCGACAATTGGATAATCGATCACATTCAACCGGAGATATCAATGCAAACCCGACCACTGACCCGACGTACTGCCCTTCAACACACCGCCACTGTCGCAGGCCTTCTGGCTGGCACCGGCCTGTTCCCCCAGTACGCTTTTGCTTTCAACAAAAACGCGTTTGATGCCAAGAGTCTGGCCGATGTTGTCAAGGCCCTGGGTGGCTCAGCGCCGGTGGCCAGCAAAGACGTGACTTTGACCGCGCCTGACATTGCCGAAAACGGTGCCGTGGTGCCGCTCGGTGCAGCCAGCACCTTGCCAGGAATCAAACATCTGCTGATCCTGGTGGAGAAAAACCCGTCGGTGTTGGTGGCAGTTTTCAACGTGACCGACAGCATCGACGCCAACTTTGCGACCCGCGCCAAGATGGGCCAGTCGTCCGACGTGTACGCCGTAGCCATCACCAACGATGGCAAGGCGCTGTTTGCGAAGAAGGAAGTCAAAGTGACTTTGGGCGGCTGCGGCGGCTAACTAACATCATTAAGAATTCAGGAGTTCAACATGTCAGATCCAATGCGCATTCGCGCTCAAGTAGCAGGCAGTGGTGCCACCGTTCGCGTCCTCATGGCGCACGAGATGGAGACCGGGCAGCGTAAAGACGCGGCGGGTAAAACCATCCCCGCGTGGCACATCATGGAAGTGATGGCAACGCTCAACGGCAAGCAGGTGTTCAGCGCCGAGTGGGGGCCTTCAGTTGCCAAAAATCCGTTTTTGCAGTTCACGATCAAGAATGCAAAAGTCGGCGACAAGGTTGCCGTCAGTTGGAAGGACAACCGGGGCGAGACGCGCACCGATGAGGCCACGATTTCCTGACACGTCGTGCCAGAAGAGATAGCAAGATAAAAACAACCGGAGACAGCGCGATGAAGAAAAAATTGTGGGCAGCAGGCCTGGCTGCCAGCTTGGCAGCAGGGTGCGTGTTGGCGCAAAAATCCACCGCCGAAGGCATCGCGGAATACCGCGCCATGCTGGCCGATGGCAACCCGTCGGAGCTGTTTGAAGCCAAGGGTGAAGACGTGTGGAAACGCAAGCGCGGGCCCAAAAACGAGTCATTGGAGAAGTGCGATCTGGGCAAAGGCGCGGGCGTGGTCAAAGGCACGTTTGTCGAGCTGCCGCGCTATTTTGCCGACACGCAGAAGGTGCAAGACCTCGAATCCCGACTGGTGACCTGCATGTCGGCACTGCAAGGTTTTGATGCCGCAGAAATCAGCAAAACCGCTTTTGGCCGGGGTGAGCAGGCCAATGTCACGGCGATGGCGACCTGGATCGCGGGCGAATCCAAAGGCATGAAGTTCAACCTGCCGCAAACGCATCAGGCCGAGAAGACGATGTTTGAAGTCGGCAAGCGCATCTTCTTCGCACGCGGCGGCACGCATGACTTTTCGTGTGCCTCCTGCCACGGCGAAGACAACAAGCGCATCCGCCTGCAAGATCTGCCCAACCTTACGCAAAACCCCGGCGCGGGCAATGGCTTTGGCGCGTGGCCCGCTTACCGCGTCTCCAACGGTCAGATGTGGGGCATGCAACTGCGCCTGAATGACTGCTACCGGCAGCAGCGCTTTCCATACCCGCTGTTTGGCAGTGATGTGACGATTGCACTGGGCGTGTACCTGGGCGTTAACGGCAAGGGCGGCGAGTCGATTGCGCCGGCGATCAAACGCTGAGCTTTAAGAATCATGAAAAAAATCAAACTCATCCTGCCGGTTTGTGCTGCATTGCTGGCCGCATGTGCGTCTGCCCCATCTCCTGCTGATCTAGACAAACTCACCGCCGACATCATTCGCGCCTCGTTCCGCGATGAAGCCACAGTGAAAGTGGATCGCCTCACGCAGGACGACAGCAACCGCGAATGCAGCGCTGCCGAAGTGACGGGTAAGCCGATTGACGAAAAAATAGGCAAAGCGATTGAAGCGGCGAATTTGAAGGCCGTCAAATGGCCGTCCGACGGCAAATTCATCGGTGACTGGCGCGAGGGCGAAAAAATCGCACAAAGCGGTCGCGGCTTGACGTGGACTGACGCACCTGGCCAAGCCAATGGTGGCAACTGCTACAACTGCCATCAGATCGACAAAAAAGAAATCTCTTTCGGCACGCTCGGACCCAGCCTCTACAACTACGGCAAGATTCGCGGCGTGAGCGACCCGGCAAGCGCTGACACCAAAGCCATTGTCGAATACACCTGGGGCAAGATCTGGAATTCCAAGGCCTACAACGCCTGCTCCAACATGCCGCGCGCCGGTCACGCGGGCATCTTGAACGAATCGCAGGTGCGTGACATTGTGGGCTTGCTACTCGATCCCAAATCGCCCGTGAACAACTAGTCATCTTCCAGTGAACTTAACCCCGCGCGAGTTTTTACAGGTGCTCGGCGCAGGCACCATGGCAGGCCTGGGCCTGGGTGCTTACGCCGATGCAGATGCCGCCACTGCTGCGGATGGGCTGTACGACATCCCCAAATTCGGTAACGTGTCATTCCTGCACATGACAGATTGCCACGCCCAGCTCAAGCCGATTTATTTTCGCGAGCCCAGCGTGAATTTGGGAGTGGGCTCCATGCGAGGCAAGTTGCCGCATCTGGTGGGCGAGCATTTGCTCAAAGAAGCCGGCGTGCGGCCCAACACGGCGCAGGCCCATGCGCTCACGCACCTTGATTTTGAGAAAGCCGCGCGCCGCTACGGCAAGGTCGGCGGCTTTGCGCATCTGGCCACCCTGGTCAAACGCATGAAGGCCAGCCGCCCTGGGGCGATTTTTCTCGATGGGGGCGACACCTGGCAGGGCTCGGCCACGGCGCTGTGGACGAAGGGGCAAGACATGGTCGATGCCAGCAAGCTGCTGGGCGTTGACCTGATGACGGGCCACTGGGAGTTCACCCTCGGCATGGATCGCGTCAAGCAGATTATTGACAAAGACTTTGCGGGCCAGATTGAATTCATCGCGCAAAACATCAAGACCAACGACTTTGGCGACTTGGTGTTCAAGCCTTATGTGATGCGAGAGATCAACGGCGTTCCCTGCGCGATCATCGGCCAGGCGTTTCCCTACAGCCCGATTGCCAACCCGCGCTATTTGATGGCCGACTGGGGCTTTGGCATCCAGGAAGAGTCGATGCAAAAGACGGTGAATGAAGCCCGTGGCAAAGGTGCGCAGGTGGTGCTGCTGCTGTCGCACAACGGCATGGATGTCGATTTGAAGATGGCCAGCCGCGTCACCGGCATCGACGCGATCATGGGCGGGCACACGCACGATGGCATGCCGGTGGCTAGCATCATCACCAACGCGGGCGGCAAAACCATCGTCACCAATTCCGGCTCCAACAGCAAGTTTTTGGGTGTGCTCGACTTTGAGGTGAAAGACAAGCGCGTTACCGACTTTCGCTACAAGCTCTTGCCCGTGTTCGCCAACATGCTGCCCGCCGACAAGGCGATGGA
>JANOTO010000293.1:0-6535 GCA_031416395.1 Rhodoferax sp.
CGCAGAGCAGCAGGCTCATGAAGTCTTGGTAGCGCTTGGCTTGCCGGAAGGTTTCGCCGAGTTGTTTGAAGGATGCTTTCAATCCACCCGTCTGCTGAGCCTGCGGCTTGGGCACTGCACGCTCCTTGAGCAGCTTGAACGTGACAAATGCCGCACCGCCGTAAATCGCCGCCGTGATCAGCATCGTGACGGGCACGAACTGGTCTGCGCTGATGCCCTGCTTGCCTGCCCAGATCACATAGCCCAGACTGATGCCCAGTGCCAGCATGCCGCCAAAGTAGCCGAAGCTCCAGCCCCAGCCGCTTACCTTGCCCAATGCTTCTGGGCGAGCCAACTCTGGCAGGAAGGACGCAGTAAGCGACTCGCCAAAGCTGTAAAACGTGTTGGAGACGACGATCAGCGCAAACGCCAGCGCCACACTGCCCGGCCCTGCGAAGGACAGTGCAGCGGTGGCCACCACACAGAGCGCGGTGGAGATTATCAGCAGCCTTTTCTTCCTCGCGTGCATGTCTGCATAGGCACCCAGGCCGGGCATGACGATCATCACGATGGCGTAGGAGATACTCAACGCCGCCGTCCACGCAAACGTGGCCCATTCAGCCCCCTTGGCAATGCCGCCGACAAAATACGCTGCAAACACCGCCGTAAGTACCACGGTGGTGTAGCCCGAGTTGGCAAAGTCATACATCGCCCAGCCAAACACTTCGCGTTTTTTGACACCAGGGTTGAGCGCATCTTGACTGAACAGAGCCATGCTTGAATCCTTCTGAAGCTGTGGGCGCATTATGAAGCGCAGAATTGCCAATCCCGAAAAAATGGCATACTGCGACCCGTTTTGATTGGGGAGACACGATTCATGCTGAAGTTCACCGGCTGCGATGCCGCGACACTTTTTTCTGCGACCAAGTCTGCACAAGTGCTGACCGGTATCACGAGGGGGTTTGAAAAAGAGTGCTTGCGCGTGGATGCGCAGGGCCATCTGGCGCAGACCGCGCATCCTGCCGCGCTGGGCTCCAAGCTCACCCACCCGTGGATCACCACCGACTACGCGGAGTCACTGCTCGAATTCATCACCCCGCCTTCGCAGGACCCTAACTTCCCCCTTCAGTTCCTGCGCGACATCCATCGCTACACCGCGCGGAACTTGGGTGGCGAGACGATGTGGCCCGGCTCCATGCCGTGCGAGGTGGGCGAAGACAAAGACATCGCGCTGGCCGACTACGGCACCTCCAACAGTGCGCACATCAAATACGTTTACCGAAACGGCCTGGGCCTGCGCTACGGCCGCCAGATGCAGACGATTGCGGGAGTGCATTACAACTGGTCCATGCCCGAGGCCTTTTGGCCTGTCCTCTACGATTGCCACGGTGCCACCGGGTCGATGCAGGATTTTGTCAGCGCGTGTTACTTCGGCTTATTGCGCAATTTTCTGCGCTACAGCTGGCTGATTCCGTACCTGTTCGGTGCCTCGCCGGCCGTCAACAAATCCTTCGTTCGAGGCCGCACGACGGATCTGCATGCGTTGGGCGACACGACGCTGTACGGCCCGTATGCCACCTGCCTGCGCATGAGCGATTTGGGTTACCAAAACCGCGTGCAGGCCAGCCTGAACGTCAGCTTCAACTCAGTTACAGAATATGCGCAGGCGCTGGATGCCGCAATCCACACGCCGGATCCGTTCTACACCGCCATGGGCGTGCGCGACGGAGAACAGTGGAAGCAGCTTAACGCCAACGTGCTGCAAATCGAGAACGAGTTTTACGCGGGTATTCGCCCCAAGCGCATTGGCCTCAAAGGCGAGCGCCCGGCGATTGCGCTGCAAAAATATGGCGTGGAATACGTAGAAGTGCGCCTGTTCGACCTGAACCCGTTGATCGATATTGGCATTGCGCCCGAGCAAAGCAGCTTCGCCGATGCCTTTTTGATGATGTGCCTGCTGCGCGACAGCCCACCCATCACGAGCCGCGAGCAAAGCGAAAACGCTGAGAACAAGCGCCGTGTGGTGACGCGCGGGCGCGAGCCCGAGCTGAAGCTCTTGGTGCACAACACGGAGCAGGCGATGCGACCGATGGCGCACGAACTGTTTGATGACATGCAGCCGGTGGCCACGATTCTGGATGCCGCCTACGGTGGCACTCGTTACACCGCGACCCTGGCTCAACTGCGCAAGCGGATTGACACTCCCGACACAACGCCATCGGCGCAAGTGCTGGCGGGTATTCAGCAGCACGGCGGCCTGGTGCCGTATACGCTGCACCTTTCGCAGCAGCATCATCAGAGCCTGCTGGGGCAAGCGCTGGATGATGCGACGAATGCAAAGTTCAGCGCTGCTGCAGCCGATTCATTGCACGCGCAAAAGGCTTTGGAAGCGAAGCCACAGATCCCCTTTGAGGACTACGTGGCGCATTATTACGCCTGATTCAGCAACCCAGGAATGGCCGCACATCCTGCGCGCTGATCGGGTGCGAAATCAGATGGCCCTGAAACTGGTCGCAGCCCATGCCGCGCAGCGAGTCGAACTGAGATTGCGTTTCAACCCCTTCCGCCACAGTTTGCAGCTTCAGGCTGTGCGCCATCTGAATGATCGCAGTGGTGATGGCGCTGGAGGTCGCGCTGTCATAGCCGGGCTCGTTGTCGTCGCCGATGAATGATCGGTCAATCTTGAGCTTGTTGATCGGATAGCGCTTCAAATACGAGAGCGACGAGTAGCCGGTGCCAAAGTCGTCAATCGTCAGGCCCACGCCCATGCGGCTTAACTGATTCAGTTTTTCCAGCACCTGGCTGTCACTGTCGATCAAGAGCGACTCCGTCAGCTCGATCTCCAAATACTTCGGATCCAGCCCAAAGTTCTTCAGAGTGCTGGCGATGTTATCCACGACATCGCGCTGCTTGAAGCTCAAGGCCGACATGTTCACCGCCACCGGCACCTTCAGGCAACCTTCCCCGTGCCACGCCTTCAACTGGCGACAGGCAGTTTGCAGCACCCAGCGGTCGATGCTGGCAATCAAGCCGTGTTCTTCGGCAAAGCCGATGAATTCGTCGGGCCCCACCAGGCCACGCGTGGGGTGCTGCCAGCGCACCAGGGCCTCCATGCCCACCACTGCATTGTCCCCACGGCGGCGCTGCGGCTGGTAATGCAGCACCAACTCATTGCGCGCCAGCGCTTCTTTCAACTGGCGCTCTTTGTCCAAGGTTTCAAACGCACGCTCAAACATCCGGGGCGTGAAAAACTGGTAATTGGCACGCCCGCTCTCCTTGGCGTGGTACATCGCTGCATCGGCGTGGCGCACCAGCTCATCGGTGGTGGCCCCGTCGGTTGGGAACACGCTGATGCCAATCGATGGCGACACGCTGACCTGGTGGCGGTCCAACTGATACTCCGTGCTGATGGCTTCAATCAGCTTGGCCGCCACCGCTGCCGCGTCGTCGCTGGAGCTGATGTCTGACAACACGATGACGAACTCATCCCCACCCAGTCGCGCCACGACATCCGAATCGCGCACGGTGGCGACGATGCGGCCAGCCACCTCGCGCAGCAGGCTATCGCCCACATGGTGGCCGAGCGAGTCATTGACGTTTTTAAACTTGTCCAAATCCAGGAACAGTACTGCCGCCTGGTGCTGCTTTCTACGGGCCAGCGCCAGCACGCCGTCGAGGCGCTCCATCAAATACGCGCGGTTGGGCAACTGCGTCAGCGCATCATGCAGCGCCAAAAACTCGATGTGGGCCTGCGCCGCCTTGCGTGCGGTGATGTCGCGCACCACGATGAGACGCATTTTCTCGCCACCTATCTCACCAAGCATGGGCATCTCGCGCGACATGCATTCGACCGCGACCTCATGGCCGTCTTTGTGCAGGATCGTCACCTCGTACAGCGCCTCGTTGCCGCGTACGGCATCGTCAATGATCATCTGATGCCATCGCTGCGGCATGAAGTCCAGTGTTTTGCGACCGATCGCATCGGCGCGCGAGTAGCCGGTGATGCGCGTCATGGCTTCGTTGGAGTCGGTAATCACCAAGTCTTTGTGAAAGATGATGCCCTCTTCTGTTGCCTCAAAAAAGCGTCGCATGCGCTCGTCACTCTGGCGCAGCGACTGCTCGATGCGCCAATGCTCGGTGATGTCGTTGATGAGCACAAACGCGCCTTCCAGCACCTGATCATCGTCAAAGTGCGGCAACAGCTTGACCTCGATCCTGCGGGTTTCGCCGCTGGGTAGAACCTGGTCGCGGGTGTAGGTGGACGGCTTGCCCGCCAGGGCCTGCTCCACGTAGGGGCCAATCTTGCTCCACGCCACCTCACCAATCGCTTCCCTGACCGTCTTGCCCAGAATGGTCTCCACCGTGTAGCCATTGAACTCCGCGTAGCGGCGGTTGGCAAACTGGCAACGCTGCTCCTTCACCTCGTAATAGGCGATGAGCGCGGGCACGGCATCAGCGATCAGGCGCATCTGGGCCTCGCGCGCGCTGCTGGTCATGCTGTCGGGCTTAAGGAGGTCACTCATGCCGTGATGGTGTGGTCTTATTTTGATAGCTTATACGGATTTATCGAGTAATACACGCCTGCCGAAAAATAGACATCAAAAAGTTAACCTCCGAGTACCTATTTGACAAACCCGTCCCGCAGCTCGCGCTTGAGCACTTTGCCAATGGCGCTTCGTGGCAATTCATCCACAAAATGCACGCCCGAGGCACGTTGCGTTTTACCGACGCGCGCGTTCAGCCAAGCCAGCAGCTCATCTCCTGCGGCCAGATGACCCGCACGCAGCACCACGAACGCTACCGGCGTCTCACCCCACTGCACCGACGGCACACCCACCACTGCCGCCTCCTGCACGGCTTCGTGCTCGCGCAGGATGGCCTCCAGGTCGCTGGGGTAGATGTTGAAGCCGCCGGAAATGATCATGTCCTTACGGCGGTCAAACAGCGTCAAGAAGCCATCAGCATCGAGCCGACCGATGTCGCCGGTGCGGATGAAGCGCTTGCCGCTTGCGTCAAACCACTCTGCCTCGCGCGTTTTTTCAGGCTGGCCGTGGTAGCCAAGCATCATGCTGGGCGAATGCCCCACCACCTCCCCCGCCTCGCCCGGCGCCACTTCCATACCGGCTTCGTCAATCAAACGGATGTCATGCCCCTGCGCCGCCCGGCCCACGGTGTGCAGCTTGCTCGGGTGTAAATGCGCATCCAGAATGAAGGAGCCGCCGCCCTCGGTCATGCCATAAAACTCGACCAGGCCTCCCGGCCAGCGTGCCAGCACATCGGCCTTCAACGCGGCGGCAAATGGCGCACTGGTGCAAAACTTGATCTTGAACGAGGACAAATCAAACGTCGAAAAAGCGGGCTGCGACATGATGCGCTGGTACTGCACCGGCACCAGCATGGTGTGCGTGACGCGCCATTGCTGCGCCAGTTGAAGATAGCCCAGGGCCTCAAATTTGGGCATCAACACCACCGTGCCGCCAAATGCCAGCGTGGGGAAAAACACCACCAAGGTGGTATTGGAGTACAGCGGTGTGGACAAGAGCGTGACGGTGGCACCGTCGTACCCATACGCGCCGCCCCGGCGCACATGCATCCAGCGCATGCCGTGTGATTGCACGATGCCCTTGGGCTCGCCCGTGGTGCCGGACGAATAGATGATGTTGAATGGCCAGGTGGCCTCGACCACAACGGTTTGTGGCACCACGCCGGATTCGCCCAGCCAATGGTTCAGCCCCTCATTCAGCCCCTCATCCATCATGACGCACGCTGCATCAACATCGCTCAGCAGTCCCCTGCTTCCCGCATCGGTAAATACCAGCTTCGCGTCAGCATCACGCACCATGCGCACCAGGCTCTCACGGGTCGAGCCCGGTGCCAACGGTGCCACCACCACGCCAGCGCGCAGAGCCCCTAAAAACACTGCCGCGTAGTTGACGCAAGCCTGCGCGCACAGGGCAATGCTGTCACCGCTTTGCAAGCCATCACGCTGCAACGCGGCCGCCACGCGGTCCATCAACACGTCAAGCGCGCCGTAGCTCAGTGTGTGCGATCCTGAGGCTAACGCGAGTCGCATGGGCGCTGCCTGGGCATGCTGGCGGATCATGTCCGACACAGTGGCGAAATCAGTTTGGTGGGGGTCGATCATGGAGGGTGAGGACAGGGTGATGATAGGGTGATATTTCGAATACGCTACACAATAAATAGCTATAAATACATTTAATACGAGAGCCAGAAGGCAATTTTTCGATGATTTCCGAATTTTTGGGCATTTTAGCCCATAAATTAACTCAGCGGTTAATTTTTAACGGTAGTGTGGCAACGACCACCAAGCCCGGATGTGCATTCTGCAAGATCAACCTGCCACCATGCGCTTGCGCCACCAAACGGCACAGATACAGCCCCAGCCCTACGCCACCCGTGCTGCGCTGGCGGCCTGCATCGGTTCTGAAAAAAGGCTCGGCCAATTGGGACAACTGACTCTCAGACACCCCTGCGCCGTGGTCGCGTACGCTCAGGCGCAGGTGATTGCCATCCTCGGTCAAGTTAATCTGGGTCA
>JANOTO010000294.1:0-1775 GCA_031416395.1 Rhodoferax sp.
GCGCGAGATATTGCGGATGCGCCCAATGTAGGCGGCGCGCTCGGTCACGCTTATGGCACCGCGTGCGTCCAGCAGGTTGAAGCTGTGCGCGGCTTTGAGCACTTGCTCGTAGGCGGGCAGCGCCAGTTGCGCTTCAATCAAATGCTTGGCCTGCTTCTCGTGCGCGGTGAAGGCGGTGAAAAGGAAGTCGGCATCGCTGTGCTCGAAGTTGTAGGTGGACTGCTCGACCTCGTTTTGTTTGTAGACATCGCCATAACTCAGGCCCTCCGTCCACGTCAAGTTGTAGACGTTGTCCACGCCCTGCAAATACATCGCCAGGCGCTCCAGGCCGTAGGTGATCTCGCCGGTGATGGGGCGGCAATCGATGCCGCCGACTTGCTGGAAGTAGGTGAACTGGGTCACTTCCATGCCGTTGAGCCATACCTCCCAGCCCAGGCCCCAGGCACCGAGCGTGGGGTTTTCCCAATCGTCTTCGACGAAGCGGATGTCGTTCTTTTTCAGATCGAACCCCAGCGATTCGAGCGAGCCCAGGTACAGCTCCAAAATGTTGCTGGGCGCGGGCTTCAACACAACCTGGTACTGGTAGTAGTGTTGCAAACGATTTGGGTTCTCGCCATACCGGCCATCCTTGGGGCGGCGGCTGGGCTGCACGTAGGCGCACTTCCAGGGCTCGGGGCCGAGGGCGCGCAGGAACGTGGCGGTGTGCGACGTGCCCGCGCCGACTTCCATGTCATACGGCTGCAGCAGCGCGCAGCCTTGGTCGGCCCAGTAGGACTGGAGCTTGAGGATGATTTGTTGAAACGTCAGCATGGGCTGTGTGGAATGGCTTAGAGGGGCTGGTAAGTTGCGAGAGGTCAAGCGTAAACCCTTGATTTTACGGGGCGATTGATGCTTTACGCTCTTGCCTGAAGAAGATGAACGCATGAGCACACAACAACTGATTTTGAGCCTGGTACTGGCGACCATGGTGTTCGCAGTCGCGCTGGAGGTCAAGCCTGACGACTTTCGGCGCGTCATGCAAACCCCCAGAGCGGTGCTGTGCGGGCTGATTCCGCAGTTCATCCTGCTGCCGGTGGGCACGTGGCTTGCCACCCTGGCGTTGGATTTGCCCCCCAATATTGAAGTGGCGATGATCCTGGTCGCATCGTGCCCCGGCGGCAGTTTGAGCAATGTGGTGACGCACTTTGGTCGCGGCAACACGGCTTTAAGCGTGAGCATTTCTGCTGCAGCGAGCTTGATTGCCTTGATCGCCACGCCCTTCAACTTCAGTTGGATGGTGGCGAGTAACCCTAACACCGCCAGTTGGCTGAAAGTTCTGGCGATTGATCCGTCAGACATCTGGATCAGCTTGGTGCTGCTCCTCGCACTGCCGATGAGCCTGGGGCTGATCGTGGCAGCGCGCTTCCCCGGCTTCACCGCAAAGATTAAAAAGCCCCTGGCCAACTTTGCGCTCTTCATGCTGCTGACCTTTATCGTGGCGGGGCTGTTCAAAGAGCGGCAGCTACTGAACTTTGCGCTGTTGCCGCTGCTCTTGATCGTGGTGCTGCACAACGCCAGTGGGTTGTTCTTCGGCTGGATTACCAGCATCGCGATGCGGGTTAGCGAGCGCGACCGGCGTGCGGTGATGATCGAAGGCGGCATGCAAAACGCGGGGCTGGCGCTGGGCATCATCGCTGTGCAGTTCAACAGCGACTTGGGCATGGTGACCCTGGCCAGCCTGTGGGGCATTTGGCACATCGTCAGTGGTATGACGTTAGCAAAATTTTGGAGGCGCA
>JANOTO010000295.1:0-1997 GCA_031416395.1 Rhodoferax sp.
GCGATCTGGCCGGCATCCACATCGACCTGCGTGCCGTCCGTGGCTGCCATGTTGGCGATGCCTGAATTCACTTTGAGGTACGTGCCTGCCGGGTCATTGTTGACCGGGTCTTCGGAGACGGCGATTTCAATGTCGGTCCCGCGAATGCCGATGGTGGCGGTCGGGGTTTGAAAGGCGACGGTGCTTTTGAGCGTGCGCCTGCCGGAGATATAGCGCAGTCCACCTTTGATGATGTTGAGAGTTTTCTGTCGGGACTCAGCCGCTCCTCTGAGTTTGAGTGCCGTCACTTCCAGGCGCGAATCGGCCCGCAGCGCCAACCGGGCACCGTCGTCAAAGCGCACCAGCGCTTCGGACTCTGCCCCCTCGGTCACAAATTGATCGCCCAACCGAAGGCGAGAGCCCACCACAGCGTTGAACAGCCGTTCGCCGCGAAGAATCTGCACCAGACCATTCAGGGCGGTGACGCGGGCGGCAACGGCATCTGTAGCGGGCAGCAATGAAAGCAGTGCCGCCAACAGGGCACCGCTGAGCAGTGGGCCTGCTGGGCGGACGAAATGGGTTGTTGTCATAAGATGATCCCTCCTGGTTTTAAGTTATCGGATGAGTCCACCGCAATTGTTGCACCATGTTATCAATCGATCAATCGGACATTTTGCGCCCTCCATTCGTGCTCGGTCGCGGTATTTCATGCCTCTGCGTCACGGTGCTTCTAATCACTTTGGCGGGCTGCGCTGACTTGGGCTACCTGATGCAGTCCGCCAACGGGCATTTGACGATGATGCGCGCGACCAAGCCCATCGACGATTGGCAGGGCGATCCGCAAACCTCGCCCGAGCTCAAGGCCCGCCTCGCCCTGGCGCAAAGGATTCGCCGCTTTGCCGCAAGCGATTTGGCCCTGCCCGATAACGCCAGCTACACCCGCTACGCCGACCTGAAACGGCGCGCCGTCGTGTGGAATTTGGTGGCCGCACCCGCCACATCGCTGGTGCTCAAGACCTGGTGCTTCCCAGTCACGGGCTGCATCGGCTACCGGGGGTACTTTATGGAGGACGAGGCCAAGGCGCTGGCGGCTGAGCTCAAATTGCAAGGCTTGGAGGTAAGCGTGTACGGCGTGCCCGCGTACTCGACGCTGGGCTGGCTGAACTGGGCGGGTGGTGATCCACTGCTCAACACTTTCATCAACTACTCCGAAGCCGAGCTGGCGCGGCTGATCTTTCACGAGCTCGCGCATCAGGTGGCCTATGCGAAGGACGACACGATGTTCAACGAGTCTTTTGCGACGGCGGTTGAGCGGATGGGCGGGCGGCAGTGGCTCTCCACGCAGACATCACCCAGCGGCGGTGACGAATTCAACGCGAACAGTCTTCGCCGAGCGCAGTTTCGCACTTTGACGGTCTCAACGCGCCGCGCGCTGAATGAAATCTATCGATCCGAAAAATCAGAAGAGCAGATGCTGGCACAAAAGAGCGTGACCTACCAAAACTTTCGTGCTCAATATGCCACGTTGAAGGCCCAATGGATAGCTGCCTCAAATATGAGTGAACAGGTTGCGGCGCGCCAGTTCGGTGGCTATGACCAGTGGGTGGCGAATGCCAACAACGCGAGCTTTGCAGCGCAAGCGGCTTACGATGAGCTGGTGCCAGACTTTGAAAATTTATTCGCCCAGCTCGCCAAACAACCGGGCTCCACCTGGCAACGGTTTTATGATGCGGTCAAGCGCCTCGCGGAGATGCCCAAACCTGAGCGCCGCGCGGCCCTGAAAAATCCGACCATCTTGACCCAGCATTGAAAACAGGAGAACTCCCTTGGCTGACCTTCACATATTGCGCAAACATGCCCTGGGCCTGCCCAAGGCGCGCAACATCGCGTTTCAATGGGCTGAGCGCGCCGAAAAAGATTTCTCGATGGACTGCACCTACCAGGAGGGCGCAACGCGGGACGAGGTCGCCTTCACGCGCTCAGGCGTGAAGGGCACGCTGTTGGTGACATCCGACAAG
>JANOTO010000296.1:0-4037 GCA_031416395.1 Rhodoferax sp.
TAGATTGCCTGTTCCACATCACTTGTTTCATATCACTTATATTTGGCATCGATGTCCCATACCGCCGTTTGAATCAGGCGTTGCACCATGGTGTCCAGCCCCACGCCGCCTTTGGCCGAATCTGAGGCTCCGAGCACGCTGGTGGAGGTGGAGCCGACTTCCATCTTGAGCTCCTTGTAGCCTTGGGCGACCTGGTCGGTGGTTGTGGCATCCATGATCTTGTAGCGCATGCCGATGAGCCACACGCCCGTGGAATCCTGCGTGCGCACCGAGCCCGCCACCTGCCCGGCTGCTGAGCCGCCCAGCCCGCCAAACATGCCAAGCAGACCGCCCACGGCGCGGCCATCAAAGCCTTTTTTGTTCTCGGCAATCTGCTCGGCTTTCAGAATGTCAAACTTCACGATCCATTTGGTGGTTTTCAACTTGCCGACCTGCATGCTCTTGCGGGCCGCGTTGGGGTCGCCCAGGTTGTAGGCCAGCGAGATTTCCTGCAGCAGATGGCCCAGGTTGGCCCGCTCCAGCACCTGAAAATTCGCACTGGACAGTTCCAGCTCGCCAAAATCAGCAATGTTGTTGGCGGTGAATTTTTGCGTGAAAGTGGCGTTGCTGGCCTTGATTTCGCCAGGGATCACCACCAGTGCGGGGCCCTGCTTGTTGCGGTTGGTGTACTCGACCTCTTTGTAGGCTGCGGCATCGGCGGCCGCGTTGGCTTTGTCTGAGGTGGACGAGCCCGCCGTGGGCGACGGGTTGCCAAAGGTGGGTTGTGCCAGCGCCTGGCCAGCCAAGCCCGCCAGCCCCAGCAGAACGGTGATTGCGAGTGTGTTGATGGACTTTTGCGTGATTGACATGATTTGATCCCTCGATAAGTTCAGCGGATGCACCGCGATGGCCGGGCCACTTTACTTGGCCCCAGCCGCCTTGCAATGGTCGCTGTAGAGCTTGGCCACGACCTCTTCGGCGCTTTCTTCCACCAGGGTCAGCGCCATACCAGCGACATCGTGCCCGGCATAACTTTCGTTGCTGGCGCTGGATTGCGAGATCATGCGCCCATTTGCGCCCGTCAGGGTGAATTTCATGCCAATGCTGACCTGATTGACGTTGACGATCGCATTGCGACGCGTGCTGCTGGTGATCACGCCGCGCAGGATGTACTGGGCCGCCATGCGGCGTGAGGCGCTGATGGCGGCATCGGCATCGTTCTTGAAAAATGCGTTGATCTCGGCTTGCGCCACCTGGGCGCGGATTTGCGCGGGCGTGACGGTGCGCAGACCCACCGCCTGCAGCCGGTCATTGATGGCGCCGACATGCGTGTTGTACGCCGCCTGATCGGCGCTGATCACGCCGTCTTTGTTCTCGGCGATCACCACCATGATTTTCTGGTTCTTGATGCGTTTCAGGCAAGGTGCGGCCAGCATCTCCTGCACTTGGGCATCGCGCTTGTCCTTGGCGTCTTTGTCCGCCTTCGCAGCGGGGTCGGGGTCAGAGAACTTGAAACCTTGCGCGTGTGCCGGCAGGCTCGTACCCAGTAAGGCCAGTCCGGTCAGCGCGACCAGCGTGGCTAGCAAAAACGTGAAGCGGTAGCGTGTCATCATAGGTGCCTCATAGTCGTGACGTGTCGTGGCGGTGCGCAACGTGACGGGTGTTGCAGGACGTGCCTTAACAGCTCAGTGAACCTCAGCACGTATTATGGGTAACACTTTGCATCTAAAACGAGGGATTTTGTCATGGATTTGGGTATTAAAAACAAGTGGGCACTGGTCTGCGGGGCGAGCAAGGGCCTCGGGCTGGGCTGCGCGCAGGCACTGGTGCAAGAGGGCGTGAATGTGGTGATCGTTGCGCGCGGGGCCGAGCTGTTGGAAGCATCGGCAGCGACGCTGCGCTCAGATTTCGCCGATTCGTCAGGCACGCAGGTGATTGCGGTGCCCGCCGACATCACCACGGACGAGGGCCGTGCTGCCGTTTTCGCGGTACGGCGAGACTTCGACATCGTGGTGACGAACGCGGGTGGCCCACCGCCCGGCGATTTTCGCGAATGGGATCGTGCCGCGTGGATTAAGGCGATCGATGCCAACATGCTGACCCCGATTGAGTTGATCAAGGCCACGGTCGATGGCATGGCAACGCGCGGCTTTGGGCGGATCATCAACATCACCTCCAGCGCCGTGAAATCGCCGATTGACGTGCTGGGCCTGTCCAACGGCGCGCGCAGCGGATTGACGGGATTTGTCGCCGGCGTTGCGCGCAGCAAAATTGCCGCACAAGGCGTGACGATCAACAACCTACTGCCGGGGCTGTTTGATACGGATCGCATCAAGACGACGATGGCTGGTGCCGCGCTGAAGCAGGGCGTGGATGTCAGTGTGGTGCTGGACGCCCGGCGCAAAACTATTCCCGCCCAGCGTCTGGGCACGCCTGCGGAATTCGGCGCGATCTGTGCATTCCTGTGCAGCGCGCACGCCGCGTATATCACCGGCCAAAACGTGCTGGCGGACGGCGGCGCGTATCCAGGAACGTATTGAATCCGAGAAAGAAATGAGAATAAATTAACTTACAGGTTAATTTTGACGGCTAATACCCCGAAAATCAGCTAAAGTTAGATTTTTTTATGCTCTGGCCCCCGTGTTTATTGCGTAGTTAGATATTAATAAAATAGCAAATGACTGCTGCCAATCCACCGAAACCCATCGACCTGCTGATCGTCGGCGCGGGATTTGCGGGCCTTTACATGCTGTACAAAGCGCGGCAGATTGGCCTGAATGCGCAAGTGATTGAAGCCGGCGGCGGCGTGGGCGGCACCTGGTACTTCAACTGCTATCCGGGGGCGCGGGTGGACATTCAGAGCATGGAGTATTCGTACTCGTTCTCTGAGGAGTTGCAGCAAGAGTGGCGCTGGAGCGAGCGCTACGCCAGCCAACCCGAGCTGCTGCGCTATGCCAACCACGTGGCAGACCGCTTTGGCTTGCGGGATGGCATAGCGCTCAACACCCAGCTCACCGGGGCGGCTTTTGATGAGATCAGCAATCGCTGGCAGACCCAGGCTGAGGGTGGCAAGCGCTGGTCTGCACGATTTTTGGTGATGGCCAGTGGCCCGCTGTCATCGCCCAACTGGCCTGCGTTCAAGGGGCTGGAATCGTTCAAAGGCAAGGTCTATCACACCGCACGCTGGCCGCAAGAAGCGGTGGACTTCACGGGTCAACGCGTCGGCATCATCGGCACCGGGTCATCGGCGATTCAGGCGATTCCGGCAATTGCACAACAGGCGCGCGAGTTAACGGTGTTTCAGCGCACTGCCGCGTACTGCGTGCCTGCGCGCAACGGGCCGCTGGATGTGCAGCACGAGGCAGGCATCAAATCCAATTACGCCAACTTTCGTGCCCGCAACCTGAGCATGCACGGCGGCTTCAGCGCCAATCTGCCACCCAACCCGGTGTCGGCGTTGACCGCCAGCCCAGAGGCGCTGGAGGCGGCATTTGAAGCCCGCTGGCAAATCGGCGGCTTCGCGCTGCTGGGTGCGTACAACGACCTGCTGCTGAATCAACAATCCAACGCCTTGGCGGCCGAGTTTGTGCGCCAAAAAATCCGCGCTACCGTGCATGACCCCGAGACCGCGCGCCTGCTGTGCCCACAGCAAACCATCGGCTGCAAGCGCTTGGGCGTAGATACGAATTACTACGAAACCTTCAACCGCGCCAATGTGAAATTGGTCGATGTCAGCCAGCACGCCATCGATGAAATCACGCCGGATGGCGTGATGACCAATGGAGCCGTCCACGCATTGGACGCGCTGGTGCTGGCAACCGGCTTTGATGCCATCACCGGCACCCACACCCGGCTCGATTTGCGCGGCAAAGGCGGTCTGACCATCCAGGACAAGTGGCAGGCCGGCCCGCTGAATTACCTGGGCTTGATGGTGGCGGGCTTTCCCAACCTGTTCAACATTGCAGGGGCGGGCAGCACATCGGCCTTCACCAATGTGATGCGTTCGATTGAGCATCATGTGGACTGGATTGCGGACTGCATTGCTCACCTGAATGCAA
>JANOTO010000297.1:0-2357 GCA_031416395.1 Rhodoferax sp.
TTACGTTGAAAAGCTTGACCCACAGCCGCAAGTCGTGGTGGCATTCGGGTTTTTGATTACGAACTGCGCACCTTGCAGGTCTTCTTTGTAATCAATCTCTGCGCCCACTAAGTATTGATAGCTCATCGCATCAATCAACAGCGAAACACCATTTTTGGACATCGTGGTGTCGTCTTCGTTGGTAATTTCGTCAAAAGTGAACCCGTACTGGAAACCCGAGCAGCCGCCACCCTGCACGAAAACGCGCAGCTTCAGGTCGGGGTTGCCTTCTTCAGCGATCAGGTCGGCCACCTTGGATGCCGCACTGTCAGTGAACAGAATCGGGGCGGGTGGCATTTCGGTCTGGATATTTTCAGCGACGGCGCTCATGATTTCTCCTTCAAACACTTCAAACGGACTTCATTCGGAAGTTAGAGGCAATACTACAGCAAATCGCTCAAGTTTGAGGTCGGCCGTTATTTGCCGCCAGTTTCAGTGTGGGCTTTTCCTCGCCCGCTAGGGCACCAGGCAAGATGGGGCGCAATTGGCCTGCCACCAATGCACCCTGGTGCATCTCGAGCGCGGCGTAATGCACATCGCCTTCAATGCGAGCCTTGGGCTGCAATTCCAACATCACCTGGGCATAGATGGGGCCTTTGACAGTGCCGTTGATGATGATGTGATCGGCGTGCATCTCACCTGTCACCGAAGCCTGCTCCGAGATCACGAGCAGGCTGCGCTCGTCTTCAGACGACCGAATATTGCCGATGACCGCGCCATCGACACGCAAACCTTCCGAAAACTTGAAATTTCCAGTGATCTGGCTGCCATGTGCAATGAGGCTTTTGATCGGGGGCGGTTTTTTCTTCAGGAACATGATGTTGTCTCCAACGCTAGACTTTGATGGACTGTGAGGCTTTTATTGAAGAGCCTTCTACGACTTTGACGGACACGGTCTTGACGGTGGTCTGCGCGGGCAGGTCAAACAGCCCTTCGGTTCGACCATATTGGCGAAACTTCAAATCCTGGGCGCCGCCTGGTAACACACCCACCCACGGCTTGCCTTGAGAGGTGCCGGAGAAGCTAACCTCCAGGCGGCCATTGAATTCAGGCGCGTTCTTTTGCGAATGCATCACGACAACCTGCCATTTTACCTGGCTGCCATTGAGTACCTCGGCTTGCAAACCACGCACTGCGATGCCGTCACCGCCGGTCGAAGGAATCAGTTTTTCAAAAAACCCCAAATCATCCTTGAGCTTGCGGTTTTCTGAATCGAGCTGCTTGTTGTGCGCCATCAGGCCCGTGCTGGCGGCTTTCTCGGTGGTGACCAAGGTGCCTGCCGTGTCAGCGATGGTTTGGGCCTTTTCACGCGCCATGACGGCGGTGGAAAGCTCGGCCCGCAGGGTCACCAACTCGATGCGGGCACGCTCCAGTTCGGCTCTTGCACCGCCATCCAGCCCGGCAATCTCACGGCCAAACTCGAAGGCCCATAAGCCGATGGCCGCGCAAAATCCAAAAACAATCGCCAGCATCGCCCAGCGAAACGGCCAAGGCAAGGCGCTGCGAACCGACATGCGCGGGGAGCTGATCGACAAACGGCGGCGAAGGAGGCGAAATTTCATGCTGGGACGGGTAGCGGGATGGCGAGTCTAACAGTCAGTCGATGCAAAAGCTGTAAACAATTGCCTTGAGTCTGAATGCACGAAAACCAAAGAAAAACCGCCCAGACTGTGAAGTGTTGGGCGGTTTGAACCAGAGCAACGAAGCCTAGCGTTTCGAGAACTGCTTCCTGCGGCGAGCACCGTGCAAGCCGACCTTCTTACGCTCCACTTCGCGCGCATCACGCGTGACGAAGCCGGCTTTGGACAGCTCGGGCTTGAGGCTCGCGTCATAGTCAATCAGCGCGCGGGTGATTCCGTGGCGCACGGCACCAGCCTGGCCGGACTCACCACCACCGCGCACATTGACCTTGATGTCGAATGCCATCTCATTGTTCGTCAGCAGCAAAGGCTGCTTGACGATCATGATCGAGGTCTGGCGGCCGAAATAATCGCCCACGGGCTTGCCGTTGACGACGATCTGGCCCTCGCCACGCTTGATGAACACGCGCGCCACCGAAGACTTGCGGCGGCCGGTGCCGTAGTTCCAATTGCCGATCATCACCGCTCCTTAGTTTCCGAGGGCCGGAATTTCCAGCACTTTCGGCTGCTGGGCGGTGTGCGGATGCGTGGCACCGGCGTACACCTTCAGCTTCTTGATCATCGCGTAGCCCAGCGGGCCCTTGGGCAACATGCCCTTCACGGCTTTTTCAAGCGCGCGCTCAGGGTGCTCTGCCAGCATTTTACCGAGCGTGGTGGACTTGATGCCGCCCGGATGCT
>JANOTO010000298.1:0-1996 GCA_031416395.1 Rhodoferax sp.
TTTTGAAAGCTTGGCCAGCCAGAAAGGCCGCGTCCCAAGGCAACGCCTCGCGCACCAGCGGCAGGCCCGCGAGGGCGGCCTCCAGGTCGTTCGCCGTCTCGAAACGCGGGCTGACTTCGGCCAGGATGATCGGGTTGATGATGAGCGGCGCGCGCTGGCCAAGGCGCTCGAGTTGGTCAATCGACCAATCCGCCCAGGTCGGATCATCGGCCAGCACGTCAATCAAAATGCAACTGTCAACCAGCGTGCCGATTAGTTCGGGGTTGTTCAAATAGCGTGCGTTGGGTTCGCGGGCTTCGTAAGGTCTGCCGTGCGGCCATCCCGTGCTCAGTGCCACAAACCGGTTGCCGATCAGTTACGTAAATACGCCATGAACGCATCTGTGCCCATGCCTTTGAACTGCGTCGCGTTGGCACTGCCGCGCACCCGCGTGAAGGCATCGCGCAAGCTCGGCGTGGCGCTCACGATGGGGCGTATCACCACCTCGCCCGAGGGGCGCACTTCAAACTCCACCTCAGTGTGCGGATAGAGGTGCGCCTGCTCCCGCACCGCTTGCGGAATCGTCACTTGGCCTTTGCTGGTGATTTTCATGGATTCTTACCTTTCCCAGTAAGAATCTTACCATTTTCTCAGCGAAGGCGTGTACGAATTTTTGCCGTCGCCCAATGCCCCACCTATGGCTGCACGCCAACGCCCGCCGAGCGATGCGCCCTGAAATGCCAAACCGCCAGCCCCAGTGACACCGCCTGAAGTAACGCGCAAAAGTAGAACGGTGCGCCGATGCGCCAGTCGCCTTGCGGCAGGTGCGACACAACGGCCAACAGTGGCGCACCAATCACGGGTGCAGCCACAGCCATCAAGCTGTTGAGCGCGCTCACGGCACCCATCGTTTGCCCCTGGCTTTTGGCATCTGCCGCGCTGGAGATCATGCTTTGCACCGCCGCCGTCACAGTTTGGCCCAAAATATTGACGCCGATGATGGCCAGCATCATCCAGCCCTGTGACGCCGCGCCCCACAGTGCGTACGCGAGCACGCTCGATACCAGCCCCCAGACCGCCAGGCGCTGTGGCGCAAATTTCTTGAGCAACGGCCCCAGCATGAAACCCTGCACGATCACCTGCATCACCCCCACAGCCGCCAGTGACCAGCCGTTTTGCAGCGGTCCCCAACCGAACTTGAAGGTGGTGTAAAGCACCCACGTTGTGTACAAAATGAATTGCGCCAAGCCACTGAAGGCCACCACGCCCACCAGCGCCCCCACGCCGTTCAGATTTGCCAGCGCTTTGAGCGAGGTCACCGGATTCGCTGCACGCCAGGTGAATCGCTTGCGCTGCGCCAGCGGCAGTGACTCGGGTAGCACCAAGTACCCGTAGAGCAAATTAAGCAGTGCCAGCCCTCCAGCCACATAAAACGGAAGCTGCAAGTCGATTGCGCCCAGCAGCCCACCCATCACCGGGCCGATGATGAAGCCCACGCCCGTCATGGCTCCGAGCAGGCCAAACCGTTTGGCGCGCATTTCGGGCTCGGTAATGTCGGCCACATACGCGTTGGCCACCGCCAGGTTGGCCTGCATCGCGCCGCTGATCATGCGCACCACCACCAGCACCCACAGCGCGCCCGCCAACGCCGTGCCAAAAAAGCTGATGCAAAGCCCCATGAACCCAATCAGCAGCATCGGCCTGCGGCCATATTGATCCGACAGGCCACCCAAGATGGGCGACGCAAAAAAATTGGCCACGCCAAAGGTGAAGGCCACCACGCCATACCAGTAAGCCTGATCCGCCTGCGACCCGGCAAACGTGCCCACCAGGGGCGGTAGCACCGGAATGATCAAGCCAATCGCCAGCATGTCAATCAGCACCGTGATCATGATAAAGAGCATGGCGGGTTGGCGGGACAAGGAGGGGGATTGCGACGACGGCACCTGCGCCGAGTCTTCGGCTTTTCGAGATTCAGACATGTCGTGATTATCCGGGGGATGGGATGCGCGCGCTG
>JANOTO010000299.1:0-2289 GCA_031416395.1 Rhodoferax sp.
GTAGCGATCCGCCACCTTTTGCGCGAATTCAGATTCATTGAACGCCGGGTCGTCAAACGCGATGGAGCAGGTGTTGACGGGCGCTTGACTCAAGCCGGCCATCGTCGCCACCACCGCGCTGGAGTCCACACCGCCAGACAAAAACGCCCCCAGTGGCACCTCGGCAATCATGCGCAGTCGCACCGATTCCTTCAGACGCGCGACCAGCTCGGCTTGGGCATCAGCCTCGGAGATAGGGTTGTCCAAACTGAAGCGCACATCCCAGTAAGCCACTGGCTCTTTGATGGGCTGACCCCGGTGGATAGTGAGCGTGTGCGCGGGTGGCAGCTTTTTGGCCTGCTTGAAGATGGTGCGCGGCTCGGCCACGTAGCCGAGTGCGAAGTACTCTTCCACCGCGAGCGGGTCGATATCGCGACGCATGCCGCCGTGCGCCAGCACCGACTTCAGTTCCGAGCCAAACAGCAGCGTGCCGTCGTCCAGCACGGCGTAATACATCGGCTTGACACCCATGCGGTCACGCGCCATGAAGAAGGTTTGCTGGTTGCGATCCCACAGGGCAAACGCAAACATGCCGCGAAAGCGTTTGACGCAATCCGCCCCCCAAGCCTCCCAGCCATGCACGATGCACTCGGTATCGCTCTTGGTGTGGAAAACGTGGCCGAGCGCTTGCAGCTCGGGGATGAGCTCCTGGTAGTTGTAGATTTCACCGTTGAAGATGACGACGACCGAGCCATCTTCATTGAACAAAGGCTGCTGGCCCGTGGCCACGTCGATGATCGACAAGCGCCGATGCCCCAGACCCACGCCCGGCTCGGTGTGCAGGCTGCCTTCATCCGGCCCGCGATGAAACTGCGAGTCATTCATGCGCTGCAACACGCTGCGGTCGATATCGCTGCCCGCTCGGGTGTCAAATATTCCGGTGATTCCGCACATGATTTGGCTCGAGGGTTTGTTTAAGTGTCGGCTCAGTTTGCGTTGTACGCACCGTGAGCGCGACGGAGTTGATTGTCGTAGACGGTTTGGTAAGTTTGCACCATCGCCTGCATGCTGAAACGATCTTTAACGCGCTGGCAGCCCGCCTGGCCCATCCGGTATGCCCGCGTCGGCTCTGATGCAAGCCCTGCCAGGCGATCCGCCATCGCTTGCGGCTTGGCAGCGGGCACGATGTAGCCGGTGTGGTCGTGCTGCACAAGATCCGCATTGCCACCTACATCGGTCGCCACAACGGGCAGGCCGCTGGCCATGGCTTCAAGAATGGTGTTGGAGATGCCTTCGGCGAGTGACGGTAGCGCAAATGCGTGCAGACCCCGCATCACGGCTTCGACATCAGTACGCTCGCCAGGCAGCCAGGCCAGATGCGCGATGCCTGCCGCTTCAAGAATTGCCAAGACTTGCGCGCGCAGTGGCCCGTCGCCCACCATCACCAGGCGCAATCGATCCGCCAATGGGGGCGCTGCGCGCATCGCAATCACAAAGGCATTCGCCAGCATGACCTGGTCTTTCACCGTCTGCATGCGGCCCACTGTGCCCACCAGCCAATGCTGAGCGGGGTCGAATGGGCAACCTGCAATGGGCTGCGCCCCACCTTCAGTTGGACTGAAACGCGCAGTATCGACACCGTTGTAAGCCTGCGTGATGGCGGCTTGCGGAACGTGAACCTTGTGCTGCAAGTAATCCGCAAGGTCACGAGAAAGTGCGGTGTAGTGCTGAACAAACGGCCGGTACAGGCGGCGCATGCGCTGGTACTTAACGCTGCTGCCGTCCAGGTCGCCGACGTCACGCCCGTGCTCACCATGCACCCGCACGGGCACGCCCGCCGCCCACGCGGGCACCTGCACCTCCAGCGCAGAGAGGTTTCTGCTGTGAACGATGGCGGGGCGCAGTTGACGAAACAGCGTGTACAGCTTGCGGTACTGCCACACGCCGTGACCGGGTGGCTTGTTGAGGGCAATGAATTGCACGTCAGAGCGCTTCACCCGGTTGCGAAAATCGGTGATGTCCGTCATCGCCAGAACCGCGTGGCGATAGGCCTGTGCTGGCATGTGGTTGATCAGGTTCACCACGCCGTTCTCTAAGCCACCGGTTGCGAAGCGGTGCATGACGTGTAGGACGAGCGGGCGGTCATCAGGCTCCATGCGATAGACGTACACGGACATTCATAGCTACATTTATAGTAGCGAACTTTCTATAATATTCGAGAGCTAGGGGCATATTTTATTCAAAATCCGGCGTATTTACCGCAAAATCGCTCAAAACTTAACTCGCAGGTTAATTTCAATCTTCAAAGCC
>JANOTO010000300.1:0-13581 GCA_031416395.1 Rhodoferax sp.
GACCCAGACGAGGGCGGCACGGTCGTGCTGGAGCGGCGCACGCAAAAGACTAAACCGCCCCAGATGTACCAGGTCGTCATGCTCAATGACGACTACACGCCGATGGAGTTTGTGGTGGTGGTGATTCAGGAGTTTTTCAGCAAAGATATGGAGACGGCCACCCAGATCATGCTGAAGATTCACCTGGACGGCAAAGGTGTGTGCGGCGTTTATTCAAAGGATGTCGCCGCGACCAAGGTTGATCAGGTGTTGGAGGCGGCCAACAAGGCTGGGCATCCCCTGAAATGCGTGAGCGAGCCGGTTGAGTTTTAAGAGGATGACCCTAGATAGTCAATCAACACCAAAAGGTTTTGAAATCGGATTACAGTTAGTTGTAGGTTTGTCAGTAGTTTAGAAACGTCAAGCAACGAGAAGGAAATCAAATGATTGCCCAGGAATTGGAAGTTAGTTTGCACATGGCGTTTGTGGAGGCGCGCCAGCAGCGCCACGAGTTCATCACCGTTGAGCATCTGCTCATGGCCTTGCTCGACAACCCCAGCGCCGCCGAGGTGCTTCGCGCCTGCTCGGCCAATATCGATGACCTGCGCAAGTCGCTGGCCAATTTCATCAAGGACAACACGCCCCAGGTGGCGGGCACCGACGATGTGGACACGCAGCCCACACTCGGGTTCCAGCGCGTGATTCAGCGCGCCATCATGCACGTGCAGTCCACCGGCAGCGGCAAAAAGGAAGTGACTGGCGCGAACGTGCTGGTGGCGATTTTTGGCGAGAAGGATTCGCATGCCGTGTATTACCTCCACCAGCAGGGCGTGACGCGCCTTGACGTGGTTAACTTCATCGCCCACGGTATCAAGAAGTCTGATCCGCCTGAGCCCGTCAAATCCGGTGAAAGTCAAGCCGAAAACGAAGAGGGCGGCGCAGAGAAAAACGAGAAGCAAAGCCCGCTTGAGCAGTACACGATGAACCTCAACCAGCTTGCCAAAGATGGCAAGATTGATCCGCTGATTGGTCGCGAGTACGAAGTCGAGCGCGTGATTCAAATCCTGTGCCGCCGCCGTAAAAATAACCCACTCTTGGTGGGCGAGGCAGGCGTTGGCAAGACGGCAATTGCGGAGGGCTTGGCATGGCGCATCACGCAAAAAGAGGTGCCCGAAATTCTGGCGGATTCCGTTGTTTACTCGTTGGACATGGGTGCGTTGCTCGCAGGAACCAAATACCGGGGCGATTTTGAGCAGCGCTTGAAAGGCGTTTTGAAATCGCTCAAAGATAAACCCAATGGCATTTTGTTCATCGATGAAATCCATACCTTGATTGGCGCGGGTGCGGCTTCCGGCGGCACTCTGGATGCCTCCAACCTGCTCAAACCGGGCTTGAGCTCAGGTGCGCTCAAGTGCATCGGCGCGACGACATTCACGGAATACCGGGGCATTTTCGAGAAAGACGCCGCGCTGTCACGCCGTTTCCAGAAGGTGGATGTGGTCGAGCCGACCGTGCAAGAGACGGTGGACATCCTCAAAGGCCTCAAATCCCGCTTCGAAGAGCACCACAACGTGAAGTATGCGGTTGCTGCCCTACAGGCGGCGGCTGAACTGAGCGCGAAGTACATCAATGATCGCCACTTGCCCGACAAGGCGATTGATGTGATCGACGAAGCCGGTGCGGCGCAGCGCATTTTGCCGATCGGCAAGCGCAAAAAGATCATCACCAAAACCGAGGTCGAAGAGATCGTCGCCAAGATCGCGCGCATCCCGCCCGCCAATGTGTCCAACGATGATCGCGGCAAACTCAGAACGCTGGAACGCGACTTGAAGAACGTCGTGTTCGGCCAGGACAAAGCGCTTGACGTGCTGGCCAGTGCTGTGAAGATGGCGCGCTCGGGCTTGGGCAAGGGCGACAAGCCGATCGGCTCGTTCCTGTTCAGCGGCCCCACGGGCGTGGGCAAGACCGAAGCCGCCAAGCAGCTCGCCTACATCATGGGCATTGAGCTGATTCGCTTCGACATGAGCGAGTACATGGAGCAGCACGCCGTGAGCCGCCTGATTGGCGCGCCGCCCGGCTACGTCGGCTTTGACCAAGGTGGTTTGCTGACGGAGGCCGTTACCAAAAAGCCGCATTGCGTGCTGCTGCTGGACGAGATCGAAAAAGCCCATCCGGCGATTTTCAACGTGCTGTTGCAGGTGATGGATCACGGCACGCTGACCGACAACAACGGCCGCAAGGCGGACTTCCGCAATGTGATCATCGTCATGACCACCAATGCCGGTGCCGAAACGATGAACAAGGCCACCATCGGCTTCACCAACCCGCGCGAAGCGGGCGACGAGATGGCCGACATCAAGCGCCTGTTCACGCCCGAGTTCCGCAACCGGCTGGATGCGACTGTCAGCTTCAAGGCGCTGGATGAAAACGTCATCCTTCGCGTGGTCGACAAATTCTTACTGCAATTGGAGACCCAACTGGCCGACAAGAAGGTCGAGGTCACTTTCACCGATGTGCTGCGCAAGTACCTTGGCAAAAAAGGCTTCGATCCGCTCATGGGTGCGCGCCCAATGCAGCGTCTGATTCAAGACACCATTCGCCGCGCCTTGGCTGACGAACTGCTCTTCGGCAGGCTCATCGACGGCGGCCGTTTGACGGTGGACATGATCGTTACGACGGACGAAAAAGGTGTCGAGAACGGTGAAGTGGCGCTGGACATTCAGCCGCTGCCCAAGCGCGAAGGCAAATCCAAACCCGAAGCGGCGGAAGCTGCGGCGGCGGATTGAGTGGTATTAATGTATAGTTTGCTACTTTAAATGTAGCAAACTATGTACATTATTCGAGAGCTAAGACCTTATTTCATTAATAATTTGACGGTAGAGAGCGCTTTGGTGTTGAAAATTAACCTCAAGGTTAATTTTTCGACGTTTTTTACTACATTTGTAGTAGGATTGAGCCGGTTGCTACGACTGCTAAAGCTGAGCCCGCAGCGCCTCAACCCTGGCGCGGTTCACGCCAAAGTCTTTTTGCCCCAAGCGGCTGCTGGAGCGTACCTGGATCACGCCATTGGGCTTGTCCAGCCACAGCTCCAAATCGTCGGTGAACTTCAGCAGGGTGGTAGTGCTTTGCGCGTAAATGTAGCCTGGCTCGCGTTTCACAACCACCGTGCGCTCTGTTTTTGAAAGCGCAGCTGCAAGCTTTTCCATCGCCTGCTCGCCATCCCCCGTGAACTTGAAAGGTGCGACGAATGCGTACTCTTTTTGTGGATGATCTGCATAAAGCGCCGCTTGGCTGCTAACGCAGTTGGGTGTTTTGGAGAGGCCTTTGAGCCGCCCGTCGGTCACGCCCAGACCGTTGGGCACTTTGCCAGTGAGCATGCCCATTTGCCCGGCAATGACCAGGCCCACACTCACCACCAGCACGAGCACTACCAAAATTCCGAGAATATTCATCATGAATCCTTTGAAGGGGAGGTGCATACGAAGCACCGTCAAGATTCCGAGAATACCCGAAGCCGCAATATCAGCTTACTTGAACCCCACCCGATCCAACATTTGCTGCACCTTCACTTGGTTGGCGCCGACTTTGCTGATGGGGATGGTCTCGGACTTGAATCCGTCAGCGGCCATGGCGGTGAGGGCTGCGTTGCTCACCGTCACGCCTTTGGCGACGGGCCATTCGTTGTTGCCATCGGCAAAGTAGTTTTGCGCGGCGGGGCTGGCCAGGTACTCCATGAATCTGATCGCGTTGGCCTGGTTTTTGGCGTATTTAGCCACTGCACCACCGGCGATGTTGACGTGCGTACCCCAGGTGGATTGGTTCGGGAAGACCACGCCCACCCGGTCGGCGATGACTTTGTCTTCAGGTTTGGCGGACTTGAGAATTCGCGCCATGTAGTAGGTATTGGTCACGGCGATGCCGCATTCACCCGAGGCCACGCCCTTGATCTGGTCGGTGTCGCCGCCTTTGGGGTCGCGCGCAAAATTGGCGACCATGCCTTTGAGCCAGCTTTCTGTTTGCGCTTCGCCCAGATGCTCGGTGACAGCCCCAAACAGGCTCAGGTTGTACGGATGCGAGCCTGAGCGGATGCAGATGCGGCCTTTGTTGACGGGGTCGGCCAGCTTTTCGTAGGTATCGACATCGGTCTTTTTGACTTTGAGTTTGTCGTACACGATCACGCGGGCGCGCGTGGAGTAGCCAAACCAGGCGGTGCCGTCTGGCGTGTTTGTTGCGCGCAGCGTGGCCGGAATCGCATCTTCGAGCAGCTTGGACTTGATCGGCTGGAACAGGCCTTCCACCTCTCCCTTGTACAGGCGCGCGGCGTCCACCAGCAAAATAACGTCAGCCGGGGAGGCCGCGCCTTCGGCTTTGAGGCGCGCGAGAATGCCCGCGTCGTCCGCGTCCACGCGGTTGATTTTGATGCCCGTCTGCTTGGTAAAGTTGTTGTACAGCGCCTCGTCGGTGCTGTAGTGGCGGGCGGAGTACAGGTTCACGACCTGCTCTTGCGCTTGGGCGGTCAATGCAGCGGCTTGCAAGGCCAAGGCGATCAGGCTGAGGGGTAGTGATTTGCTCATGATGTGAGTAGACAATGGTGGAAGGGTGTTGGAAGATGAGTGAGATGATAACTCAAACGCGAATCATTCGCAATACGTTGACATGATTGCAGGGTTTTTGAAGGTTTTAATGAAATTTCGATTTGACGGTATCGGGCAGGCGGCGCGTGCCTTAGCGCGGGTGCGCACAGGATTGAGTGCAATCATCGTCGCGGCGGTGCTCGCGGGATGCACGCAGATACCGATGGTTAACCCCGATCCGCCCGTGGTGGTACCAACGCAGCCTCAGCCTCCAATGACGCCACCGGTCGCCAAACGCGCGCCCAAAATAGGCCTGGCTCTGGGTGGTGGCGCGGCGCGGGGGTTTGCGCATGTGGGTGTGATCCAGGTGCTGGAGGAGGCGGGTTTACGCCCAAGTTATGTGGCCGGCACGTCGGCAGGCAGCTTGGTGGCGGCGATTTACGCCAGCGGCAAGACGGGTGCGCAATTGCAGCAGGTTTCTGAAGCGATGGAAGAAGTTGCGATTGCCGACTGGACGCTGCCGCTGTTCAACCGGGGCATGTTGCGCGGCGAGGCACTGGCGCGCTATGTCAACACGCAGGTTGGTGGCCGTTTGATCGAGGCACTGCCAATTTCCCTGGGCATCGTCGCCACTGACCTTAACAGCGGCCAGGCGGTGCTATTCCAGCGCGGTGATACCGGCACCGCGGTGCGGGCCTCCAGCGCCGTGCCCGCGTTGTTTCAGCCCGTCAAAATCGCGGGCCGCGAATACGTTGACGGTGGTTTGGTCTCGCCCGTGCCAGTGCGCTACGCAAGGCAAATGGGGGCCGAACTGGTGATTGCGGTGGACATCTCAAGCGCCCCCGAAAACAACCCCGCCAACGACACGCTGCAAGTGCTGCTGCAAACCTTCGCCATCATGGGCAAGAGCATCAATGCGTTTGAGCTGCCAAGTGCTGACGTGGTGGTGCGCCCGGTCATCAATGGTTTGTCCAGCTCGGATTTCAGCTCGCGCAAAAAGTCAATTGAAGCAGGGCGGCAGGCGATGCTGCAAATGCTGCCGCAGTTGAAGGCGAAGATGCTGGAGTTGGCTCGGGTGCCTTGACCCCGCACTGAACTACGCCAACGGGGCTTGCGAGACCAAAAAAAAAGGGCCAGTCTCGCGACTAGCCCTTAAGGGATCCCTGAACCTGAAAAGGTTTCGAAAGGACCCGAGGAGACAACCAGTAGAAACCTAAACTTGCATTTAAGTTCCCAATAAAGCGATGAACCACTGATTGTCGGAGTATGTCAGGGTTTTCCCTTGAAAACTAGAGTCTTTACTCCAATCATCACAAAAACCGTGAAAAAACCAGTTGAGTGTTATGGATTAACGTTTTTTGGTGGCTTGTTTGGTGGCTTCAACGGTGTTGGCTGCCACGGTGTTGAAATTGGCTTCGGCAGCGTCGGTTGCTTGCTTCACGGCTTTTTGGACGGACTCAAACGCGTTGCTGGCAGCAGCGACAGCGCTTTTGAACACAGCAACCGCGGTTTCGGAGCCAGCAGGTGCGTTCTTGGCAGCAGTGTCAACCATGCCCGTGAATTTCTTTTGTGCAGCGCTGGTTTGCTCTTCAACCGCTTTGGTGAACTCGGCAGACGAGCTCGAAGCGATGTCATACAGATGACGGCTGTAAGCAGCAGTCTTCTCGGCCATGGGTTGCAGGAAGCTGGTTTGCAGGGCCATCAACTCTTGCGCGTCCTTTACGCTCATGACGGCCTTGGCGTGGTCGCTGACTTCTGACAGGGCAGCTTTCGATGCCGTCAGGTTCAGTTCAACAATTTTCTCAATGCCTTCGAAGGCTTTGCTGGTAAAGCCCATCATGGTTTCCATGTTGGCTTTGTGGGTAGCGACGATTTGGTCAACGGTAAACATAGTGTTAGCTCCAATGAAGTAAGGTGAACAAGGTAGAAAAAGTAAAATGGACTCTTATCTGCGCTGTCATCGAAGGCACGAATTTGTTGTTTGTGTCGTCGTTTATGTTGCAGTGCAGCATGGATTGAATTATAGGGTTATCCCGCGAGTACGCAAGTGATTTTTGCTGCGTTGCAGCATTTTAGAAGGGTTGTTCTAATTCATCGGTTTTTCATCAGGCCGTCACAGTGTTTGGTTGTAAATTTTGATGAAAATTAACTCGCAGGTTAATTTTTAGTCAAAACCCATAAATTTTGATCAACTTAAGAGTATTTTGTGCCTCTAGCTCTCGAATAATATGCATAGATAGCTACTAAATAAATAGCAATTAGCTTTACTCAACATCAATACCAACTGGATTGCGCATCAATCGTCGCCCACAATTCGAGATCATCACCGTTTCGTTTGTTTCCCATCCGCCATCCACTCACATCCACCACACCATGAAATTCCGTAACCTTGGCAGCAGCAATCTCAAAGTCTCCACACTGTGCCTGGGCACGATGATGTTTGGGGATCAGACTGATATCGACGAGGCGCGCAGCATCGTCGCGGACGCGCATGCCCACAACGTCAATTACATCGACACGGCGGATGTGTATAGCAAGGGCGCGTCAGAGGTCATGGTCGGCGAGCTGATCAAGCTGCGGCGGCACGACTGGGTGCTGGCCACCAAGCTGGGCAACAAGATGTCGGATCGCGTCAACGAGAGCCACTTTTCGCGTACGTGGATGATGCGCGAAATCGATGCTTCGCTGGCTCGCCTGCAAACTGATTACGTCGATATCTTGTACATGCACCTGGACATCAACGGCATGAACCTGGAGGAGCCATTGCGTGCGCTGCAGGCGATGCTGCAAGCGGGCAAGATTCGTTATTGGGGCGTGAGCAATTTCAGAGGCTGGCGCATTGCCGAGGCGGTGAGCATCGCATCTCAATTGGGCATGCCCTCACCGGTCGTGTGTCAGCCTTACTACAACCTTCTTAACCGCATGCCCGAAGTCGAGGTGCTGCCCGCTTGTGCGCATTTCGGCATCGGCGTGACCCCGTATTCACCCATCGCGCGCGGCGTATTGACGGGCAAATACGCGCCCGGTCAAAAGCCAGACCCAAGCACCCGCGCAGGCCGGGGCGACAAGCGCATCAGCGACACCGAGTTTCGCGAAGAATCACTGGTGATCGCGCAAAAGCTGCAAGCGCACGTGGCAAACAAGGGCGTATCACTGGCGCAGTTTGCCACTGCCTGGGTGCTGGCCAACCCGCGCGTCAGCTCCGTCATCGCAGGGCCACGCACGCTTAAACAATGGCAAGACTACGCGCCGGCGCTGGACTACGTCGTTACCGCTGAAGATGAGGCGCTGGTGGACAGCCTGGTGCGGCCCGGCCATCCGTCCACGCCGGGGTACACCGATCCGGCTTATCCACTCAATGGCCGTTGATCTCGCTGATCTCTTTTCACGAAGCAGCCCCAGAGGATGAGCGCAAGGCTGGCGAGGAGAGCCAGCCATTTTGTTGCTGCCGCTGCGCTCATGAAAACGCCGACAGCATACTCAGCAGTGGGCAAAAACGAGTTGCGCGCCACGCCCAGCGTTAACCAGCTCAGCAGGTTCTCGACGATATCGCCCAGAATTGCAACCAGCGGCGCCATGCCCAAGATTTGCAGCGCTTTGGAGGGCTTCATGCCCACTCGGCGCAAGCCCGCTCGCCGCGCAAACGCCCAACCTGCGCCGCGCGCCAGCAGGTACCCGTAACTTGTGATGATGAAAAAATCGATGGCCACCGCGCGATTCGGGCTGTGGTAGCCGATCAAGCCCGCGCTGGGCGACTGCCCGCTGGTCCACCAGGCCAGTTGCCATTGCGCGAAGCACAGGTTGGCGCTGGCCAGCGGTGGGAGCTCACTCATCCACACAAAGGGCAGCGCGCACACGGCAGCCGCATTCGCCGAGTTGGGTCCGAGGTGAAATGCTGCCGCAATGGTCGCGAATACACCGTACATGAAGGCTGTAAACACCAACCAGCCCCAGGCGCGCGGGGTTTTCCAGACGGTGTCTTTGGGAAATTCCAGCGCGGCGTCAGCGACGGCGCTTGATTCAACCGGGCGCGCGAGCTTGATGTCTGCATCGACGGGCTTCATCGGCACCACCGGGTCGCGCACCGTCAAACCCGCCAGTGCCCACCAAGGGGTGCTGTAAGTCTCGCTGTGCACCAGGCGCGCGCGCGGGCCTTGCTGCTGGGAGCGGTCGTCCAGATGGTTGGCGATCAAGGCGCGATCTGGCTCGTCGTTGTCGAGCAGGGCCGGGCTCAAGCGCAGCCCGCACGGTGGTGATGCCGCCTGATCGACCATCCACAACAAGGTCTGCGCCGATAAGCCTGCCCGCTCGTTCGCATACCCGCCCCCCACATCGCAGTGGCTGCCAGAAAACCACTGCTGCACGATGGATTGGCCATGCGCCGCATAGTCATAGCCCAGCTCGATCCAATACGGGCGTGGTGCAAAGGTATAGCGGTATTCGTCCAACGCCAACGCCTGGCGCACGTGTATGAAGCGTTTGCCCACGATGGTTGCCTTGGCAGATATCTCCTTGCTAAAAAGTCCGGGCGCACCGACCGATTCAACCGTGTCCCAAACGCCTACAAACCATATCGGCGCTTGCCGTGCAGCATCCGCGCAGAACAGGTCGCTGATTTGACTCTTGAGCGTGTCAAACCGATCCCTCTGGGTCGGCGTGTCGCGCCTTAGGAAGTAAACATGCAGCAGTGAGGGCACCATCGCGTCCATATCAGGCCGCAAAATGCCAAAAGTGTTGATCAACCCTCCGAGGCTGCGCGCCGTGAAGGCGCCGCGCGAGAAGCCGAAGAGAAAAATCTCATCCTCTTCGCGCCAGTTGCGCATTAGAAAACGGTAGGCCTCCGCAATGTTGTCGTAGATGCCGCTGCCAAATGCGAGGCTGGAGAGCCGCTCCCACTTTTGCTTGATTTGTTCGGTCCAGGTGGCACCCGGGAAAGTGCCCGAATTGCCGACGCCGGGGTCGTAGTACAAAAGCTGGTTCTGCGTATCGGGTGCGAGCAGCTCGCACAACTGGGACACATTGGTGTCGTTGCGCCGCCCAGTCAGGTTGTTGTTGGTGCCGTCGCAGCAGATGATGAGCTGACGATTCTTTCTGCCCATGGCCGTCCCCCTGAAAATATTTCAGGGTATTTCACGCGCTTGAGTCACAAATGTCAATCGGCCCTCAGCGTGTCACGAAGCACTTCAGCCGCTAATTCAACTTCCGAATCGTTGCGCGATACCCACGTAGAGCGGTATGCCAATCAAGATGTTGAACGGGAAGGTTAGCCCCAGCGACATGCTGAAATACAGCGAGGGGTTGGCTTCAGGGATAGCGTGGCGAATCACGGCGGGCACGGCGATGTAGGAGGCACTGGCCGCCAGCACCATCAACAAGGCGATGTTGCCGCTGGACAGGCCCAGCGCCCAGCCCAAGCACAACGCCATGCTGGCGTGTACGAGTGGCGCGAGGATGGCATAAGCCAGCAGCCACGCGGACTTGCCTTTCAGCGAGCCCAGATTACGTGCGGCCAGCAAGCCCATGTCCAGCAAAAAGAAGGCCAGCATGCCTTTGAATAGATCGACCGAGAAGGGCTTCATCACCGCTTCGCCCGCACCGCCAGTCAGCAGGCCAATCAGCATCGCACCGAGCAGCAGAAGTTGGGCGCCGTCAGTCACGGACTCATGAAGTATTTTGCCCATCGACGTTGAGGTGGTCGCCGCCCCTTCGCGTTTGCGAACCAGGTTGGCCAAGACCACGGCCAGGATGATGGCGGGTGACTCCATCAACGCCATCGCCGCTGCCATGTGGCCACCGTACTCGATGGCGTGGGTGTCGAGGTACTGCACGGCGGTAATGAACGTGACGGCGCTGACCGAGCCGTATGTCGCAGCAATGGCGGCCGCGTCATAGCCATTCAGGAAGCGTCGCAGCAGCGCGTAGCCGATCAACGGTACCACGGTGGCCAGCAGCAGCGCCGCGCCCAGGCTGACCGCGACCTCGCTGGTGAGCCCGGAGTCAGCCAGCGCAAAGCCGCCTTTGAGCCCTAGCGCCATCAGCAGGTAGAGCGACAGAAAACGGGAAATCGGTGGCGGAATTTCCAGGTTGGACTTCAACAGCCCGGCCACCATGCCAAACACGAAGAACAGAATTGCAGGATCAAGAAAGCTTTGCATGGGGTCAGTCGGGTGAGGATGTCTTGTCAGCTACCGTTCGACTATGGCCGAAGTCGTCTTATCATCAATGTAGGCAGGGCTTTATCGCATCAAATTGCTTTGTCGCGTGCGCGCTAAGCGCCGCTTACAAGCGAGCATAAACTTGCATTCCTCAACCATTATTCTGGAGACTTTCAAAATGCTCACCCTCTGCGGCTTTCCCGTGTCCAACTATTACAACAAAGTCAAGCTTGCGCTCTTGGAGAAGGGCGTGACGTTCACTGAAGAAACGGTGATGACCAAGAGCACCGATGCGGCGGTGCTCAGCGCCTCACCCCTGGCCAAGATTCCGTTCATCCGCACGACGCAGGGTGGCATCAGCGAAAGCCAGGTCATCATGGACTATCTGGAAGATGCCTATCCGCAGGTTAGCTTGATGCCTGCTGATGCTTATGCCAAAGCCAAGGTGCGCGAGCTTGCCACCTTCATTGATTGGCATCTGGAGATCACCGTGCGCGAACTGTATAACCAGGCCTTCTTCGGCGGCGCGGCGGTGAGCGACAGCGCCAAAGCCCGTGTTCGCACTCAGTTGGAACGCAATATTGCCGCCTTCAAACAACTGGCCAAGTTTGCGCCATTTGTCGCAGGCAGCACCTTCACGCAGGCTGATTGCTCGGCCTATGTGAGCTTGCCTTTGGTGGGCATGGCGACGAAGATTGTTTACGGTGAAGACCTGCTGCTGGCGGCGGGCGTGGATTACAAGACCTATCTGAAAATGGTTGGCGAGCGGCCGTCTGCCCAAAAAGTGGCTGCCGATCGCAAGGCTGCGACAGTGAAGTCCTGAATTGCCACCGCCATGAAATACCAATGCGCCCACCGCTGGGCTTTCAAAACCTGGGGCGGCACGCTGGAGCCCATTGAGGACGAGCTTGCCCCGATCAGTGGCCACGAAGTTACCGTGCGCATCACGCACTGCGGCATCTGCCACTCTGATCTGCACATCCAGGCCGGTGGGTTTGAGATGGGCGGCGGGCGGCTGTCATCGCTCGAAGCGGCAGGCAACACGCTGCCTTTGACGCTGGGCCACGAAATCGTGGGAGAAGTGGTGGAACTGGGGCCTGACGTGCAGGGCGTGAAGATGGGCGAGCATGTCATCGTCTACCCCTGGCTGGGCTGCGGCGCATGCCCTGTTTGTGAGCGCGGTGATGAGCAGCTATGCCCTAAAGCGAACATGAGCATGGGGCTCAAGCTGCCGGGCGGCTTTGGCGACCTGGTGCGGATGCGCCACGAGCGGTACCTGGTGCCCGTGGGTGCGCTGGATCCTGCGCGCGCGGCCACATTCGCCTGCGCAGGCATCACCGCATGGGGTGCGATCAAAAAACTGCCTCCCACGACAGCGGCCGATTGGGTGGCGGTGGTGGGCTGCGGCGGCGTGGGAATGACGGCGGTGGCGTTGCTGGCGGCCACCACCCAAAGCCGCATCGTCGCCTTTGACCCTGACCCCGCAAAGCGAGAAGCTGCGCTCAAGCACGGTGCCAGCCTGGCGTATGACCCTAGCGTCAAAGGTGCTGCGAAAGAAGTGATGGCTGCGTGTGGCGGCAATATCGCCGGTGTGATTGATTTTGTCGGGGCCGAGTCCAGCTCGTCATTTGCCGTCAACATCGTGCGCCGCGCGGGCCAGGTGGTGATCGTTGGGCTGTTCGGCGGCGAGTTCAAGCTGGCCTTGCCGATGTTCATTTTCAAATCGCTGAATGTCAGCGGCTCGATGGTCGGCAGCCTGCCGCTGCTGCGCGAATTGGTGGCGCTGGCGCAGACGATCACGCTGCCAACGATTCCCATTGAACTTCGCCCCATCAGCGCGGTGAACCAGTCGCTTGATGACTTGGCCCATGGCCGCATCGTGGGTCGCGTGGTGCTGCAACCTTGACGCAGCCCCAAGTTTCAGCGGACGAGACCGAGTCCGCCTATGCCTGGTTCCGTCTGCTGGTGTCGCTGGCGTTGATGACGATTGGCGGCGTGGGCATGTACTCCATCACCGTCGTGCTGCCGCAGATTCAAAAGGAGTTTGCGGTCGCGCGGGGGGATGCGTCGTTGCCCTACACAGCGACCATGGTCGGCTTTGGCCTCGGTGGGATTTTGATGGGCAAGCTGTCAGACCGCTTTGGCGTGATGGTGCCGGTGATGATCGGTACGATGGGCTTGGGCATCGGTTTTGTGGCAGCGGGTTATGCCACGCAATTGCTGATATTTTGCCTGCTGCAAGGCTTGGTAATCGGGCTGCTGGGGACATCGGCCACGTTCTCACCACTCGTGGCCGACACCTCCATGTGGTTCACCCGCAAGCGCGGCATCGCATTGGCAATTTGCATGAGTGGCAACTACGTGGCCGGTGCTGTGTGGCCACCCATCGTGCAGCACTTTGTGCAGAGCGTGGGTTGGCGCCAAACCTACATCGGCATTGGCATCTTTTGCGTGGTCTCGATGTTGCCGCTGGCGATGGTGCTGCGCCGTCGCCCGCCTGCGCAAAGCGCCGCAACCGCCAAAGTCAGCGCGTCATCAATGGTGTCTGAAAGACCGCTCGGTTTCTCGCCTTTCGCATTGCAAACGCTGCTGTGTGTGGCCGGCGTGTCGTGCTGCGTGGCGATGTCGATGCCGCAGGTTCACATCGTCGCGTACTGTGGCGACTTAGGCTTTGGCGCAGCGCGCGGGGCCGAAATGCTGTCGCTGATGCTCGGGATGGGCGTGGCCAGCCGCCTGCTGTCAGGCTGGATTTCAGACCATATTGGCGGGCTGCGCACGCTGCTCTTGGGTTCCATGCTGCAAGGCATCGCACTCTTGCTGTTTTTACCGTTTGACGGGCTGGTGCCGCTGTATGTGGTCTCGGGCCTGTTTGG
>JANOTO010000301.1:0-2712 GCA_031416395.1 Rhodoferax sp.
ATTCTTGCGGCGCACTTCTTCGATGAAATGGCGCAGGTTGAGCACGGCAGGGTCGAGGTCGGGGCCGGGCGTGAATTCATCATCATCTACCGACAGAATGAACGCGCTGGCGCGACTTTGCTGCTGCGCGAACTGGCTCAGGTCGCCATAGCTTGTGACACCCAGCACCTCAAAGCCTTCGGTTTCAATAGCGTGGGCAAGTGCGCGGATGCCCAAACCCGAGGTGTTTTCAGAGCGAAAGTCCTCATCAATGATGACAATGGGAAAACGAAACTTCATGACGGACTCCAGCCTGGATAAGTGAAAACATCAAAACAGGCGCGAAGTGTAAGGAATTAATCCGCCGCACTGAATGTGAAGTCCGACTTTTGCCTCAAAAATTCCGTCGCTGTGGTTGACGTAAGACAATCGGAAGTACATTCAGCAACATGTCACATCATTCAAGAAAATCATGACGCAATCTTCCATCTGGTGGCTGCTGGCCGGCGGCGCTGTCGCCATCGAGCTGATGACGGGCACCTTCTACCTGTTGATGATCGCGTTGGGCTTGGCCGCAGCGGCGCTCGCCACCCACGCGGGTGCAGGCAGCGCCACGCAGATCATCATTGCAGCCGTGGTCGGCGGCGGCTCAGTGCTGGTGTGGCGCGGCATCAAGAAAAAGCAACCTGCGACGCTTGCCGCGAGTGTGAATGCGGATGTGAATCTGGACATTGGCGGCACGGTGCAGGTCGATGCCTGGGGTGTTGATGGCACCGCGACGGTGAAGTACCGGGGTGCGAATTGGAGCGTGGCCCATCGCAACACAGAGGCGACGGCGACGCATACCGCTGGCTCACACCGCATCGTTGAAGTGATCGGCAGCCGATTGATCGTCGAGAAAATTTAACTCAAAGACCACCTCAAACTTTCGGAGAAACCTATGAGCACTTTTGGCATCATCCTGTTCGTCGTCGCCGCCCTGTTTGTCTACCAGTCGGTCAAAGTCGTGCCGCAGCAGCACGCCTGGGTGGTGGAGCGGCTGGGAAAGTACCACCAAACGCTCACGCCGGGCTTGAGCTTTTTGATCCCGTTTGTCGACAAAGTCGCCTACAAGCACATCCTCAAAGAAATTCCGTTGGACATTGCCAGCCAAGTTTGCATCACCAAAGACAACACACAGCTTCAGGTAGACGGCATCTTGTACTTTCAGGTGACGGATGCGATGCGCGCCAGCTACGGCTCCAGCAACTACATCATCGCGATATCGCAATTGGCGCAGACCTCATTGCGCTCTGTGATTGGCAAGCTGGAGCTGGACAAAACCTTTGAAGAGCGCGACATCATCAACGCGCAGGTGGTTCAAGCGATTGATGAGGCAGCGCTGAACTGGGGCGTGAAGGTGCTGCGCTACGAGATCAAGGACTTGACGCCGCCGAAAGAAATTTTGCACGCGATGCAGCAGCAGATCACCGCTGAGCGTGAGAAGCGCGCCTTGATCGCCGCGTCAGAAGGCCGCCGCCAGGAGCAAATCAACATCGCCACCGGCGAGCGCGAGGCCTTCATTGCCCGCTCAGAGGGCGAGAAGCAAGCCGTGATCAACAAGGCTGCGGGTGAAGCGGCGTCGATTACCGCCGTAGCCGACGCAACTGCGGGGGCCATCGAACGAATCGCCGCCGCCATCCGCCAGCCCGGTGGCGAGCAAGCCGTTCAATTGAAGGTGGCCGAAAGGTCTATTGAAGCCTACTCCCGCGTCGCAAGTGATGCCACCACCACCCTGATCGTGCCGAGCAACATGACCGAGGTATCGGCGCTGATTGCTTCGGCGATGAAGATGGTGCGGCTCGAGAAGTAGCGCTCAACGAGGCAGTTTTCGCCGCAGGTTTAGTTGCGGCGCTTAGCGCGGAGGCTGAGCAAGCCCAAGCCCGCCAACATCAACGCCAGCGAGCCCGGCTCGGGCACGGCACCTGCGGCCAAATTCACATCTGACACGGTGAGGATTGAAACACCGGTGTAGTCGTTAATGTCCACCACGCCAAACGCCAGCGTGTGGGCACCAGCGCCGAAGGTGTAGTTGAACACGCCAGACAGCTCGGCGGCGGTCACATTAGCCAGAGGCAGCAGCAACGTGCCATCGACCAGCACAAACGCCAGGTCGGCAAAACCCGCATCAAAAACATCGGTACCCAACGTCCAGTTGAAGCTCAGACTGGTGCTGGCGGCAAAGTTGAAGCTTTGCGACAGGGCCGAGCCTTCAAGCGCATCGACACCCAGCGTGCCGGAGGCGGTGTTTAACTGCGATTCCAACGCGATGATGTCCAGTGCGATGCCAGCCAGCGGGGTCTCATTGGAGTAGGCAGTGGTGACTTTGGCAGAGTTTGCCGATACCAGCGCATCGCCCAAGGCGAGCCAGGAGGTCAGGTCGACTGGTGCGGCCACTGCGGGCGCGTGCAGAGCAGCAATGGCGGCAGCGAAACTGATGGTAAGAAGAAGTTTTTTCATGATGAATGTGGGAGGAATGTCTAAAAGCAGATGATGAGGCAGTGCAGGCAGTTACTGAACGCCCATGTCACGCAGCGCGACGATTTGCGAGGGCGACACGCCTGTGAGCGTGAGAAGCGTGCGCGCAATGCTGGGGCCACCCGTGCCGTCAATGTCGATCTGCACCAGCGTGTTGCCACCGGAGGCAACAAGTTTTACAACGCCCAGGCTGAAGGCCGTGGTTTTGCTGGCACC
>JANOTO010000302.1:0-2003 GCA_031416395.1 Rhodoferax sp.
TGACGCAGCAACTGGGTGCGGCGGCTGGGATCTACTTCAATCGCGCGCTGCGCAATTTTTGGGACAGTCTGCGGGGTGGCCGCCACCTCGATCCGGGTCGGGTGGCGCAGCAAGGCATCGGCCAGCGCTTGGACTGAGGGCTCGAATGTCGCGGAGAAAAACAGACTTTGGCGTTGGGGTGGCAGCAGCGAGATGATGCGCGTTAGCTCGTCGGAGAAACCCAAATCCAGCAGGCGATCTGCCTCGTCCAGCACCAGCGTGGTGATGTTTGCAAGCGTCAATGCGTTTTGATCAAGCAAATCCAGCAAACGCCCCGGTGTCGCCACCACGATATCAGCGCCGCCGCGCAAGCCCATCATCTGCGGGTTGATCGATACGCCGCCGAACACCACGGTGGTTGTGACCGCGACGGGCAGGTGTTGCGAGATGCCGTGAATCGCCTCGCCAACCTGCGCTGCCAGCTCGCGCGTCGGCACGAGGATCAGCGTCTTGATGGATGATCGGCTGCTGGGGCGCGTCGAATCTTGCAGAGCCTGAAGCAAGGGCAGACAAAACGCAGCCGTCTTGCCTGACCCCGTTTGCGCGAGGCCCAGCACATCGCTGCCTTTAAGAATCGTCGGGATGGCCTGCACCTGGATGGGTGTCGGCTCCACGTAGCCCAGCGCATTGGCGGCCCGCACCAGCGCGGGCGACAGGCCGAGTGTTGAAAAGGGCATGAAGCCCTACAGCGTATCGGTAAAGCTGCGCAGCTTGTCGGAGCGGCTTGGGTGCTTCAACTTACGCAGCGCCTTGGCTTCGATTTGGCGAATGCGCTCGCGCGTCACGTCAAACTGTTTGCCGACTTCTTCCAGCGTGTGGTCACTGGTCATCTCGATGCCGAAGCGCATGCGCAGCACTTTGGCTTCGCGCGGGGTCAGGCTGTCCAGAATGTCTTTGACGACATCGCGCAGGCCCGCCTGCATCGCCGCTTCCATCGGCGCCGTGTTGGCACCGTCTTCGATGAAGTCGCCCAAGTGGCTGTCATCATCATCACCGATTGGCGTCTCCATCGAGATCGGCTCTTTGGCGATCTTCATGATCTTGCGGATCTTGTCCTCGGGGATTTCCATGCGCTCGGCCAATACGGAGGCATCTGGCTCAAAGCCAAACTCCTGCAAGTGCTGACGGCTGATGCGGTTCATCTTGTTGATGGTTTCGATCATGTGCACTGGGATGCGAATCGTGCGTGCCTGATCCGCGATGCTGCGGGTGATCGCCTGACGAATCCACCACGTGGCGTAGGTCGTAAACTTGTAGCCGCGACGGTATTCAAACTTGTCCACCGCTTTCATCAAGCCGATGTTGCCTTCCTGAATCAAATCGAGGAACTGCAGGCCACGGTTGGTGTATTTTTTGGCAATCGAGATCACCAGGCGCAAGTTGGCCTCGATCATTTCCTTCTTGGCTGCGCGTGACGAGTACTCGCCTTCGTTCATGCGCTTGTTGATGTCCTTGAGCTGGTCCAACGGCACCACCACGCGCGATTGCAGATCGGTCAGCTTTTGCTGCAAATCCTGCACCGGCGGGATATTGCGGCCCATGATGGCGCTCCACGGTTTGCCGGCTGCGGCCTGCTTTTCAATCCATTTCAGGTTGAGAAGCTGGCTGGGCACCTTGTTGCCATTTTTGTCACGGCCACTGAAATCGGCGATGAAGTTCTCTTGCGGATAGCCGCACTTGTCCACGATGATGCGGCGCAGCTCACGCTCTTTCTTGCGAATGTCATCGACCTGCGCGCGCACCATGTCGCACAGCTTTTCAATCGCCTTCGCTGTGAAGCGGATGGACATCAATTCATCTGACAAAGCGCGCTGGGCCGTCACATAATGTGGCGTGCCGTAGCCTTCCTTGTCGTAGATTTTGTGAACTTTCTCAAACAGATCACGCAGGCTGTCGTAACGGCTCAAGGCCTCTTTTTTCAGCTCTTCGAGTTTTTTGGTCAGCGCCTTGGAGCCGCCTTTGCC
>JANOTO010000303.1:0-6440 GCA_031416395.1 Rhodoferax sp.
CCAGACCATCGTGCTGAACATCACGAATGATGCGGTGTTTGAGCTGACCGAGAGCTTCAACGTCAACTTGAGTGCGCCAACCAATGCCACGATCAGTGACAACCAGGGCGTGGGCACGATTACTGACAACGACACGGCACCCAATACTCCACCTGTCGCCAACCCGGACGCGGTGGCAACTTCGGAAGATACACCCATATCACTCAGTCCCGCTACGCTGCTCGGGAACGATACCGACGCGAATGGCGATCCTTTGACCATAACGAGTGTTCAGGGTGCTACGAACGGAGCGGTTGCATTGGTGAGCGGTAGCATTGTGTTCACCCCTGCTCCAAACTACAGTGGACCCGCGAGCTTCACGTACTCCATCAGTGATGGCAAGGGGGGCACCTCGACCGCCACTGTCACGCTGAACGTATCACCCGTCAACGACGCACCTATCGCCAGTAACGATATAGCCGCTACGACGTTGGAGGATACCCCGCTCATCATTTCGGCATCCATCCTCATTGGCAACGACATTGACCCCGACGGTGACCTGCTGGCGGTGACTAATGTTCAATCCGCTGTTGGTGGGACTGTAAGTTTGGTGGGTGGTGTTATTACCTTCACGCCGACTCCAAACTTCAACGGCCCAGCCAGTTTTACCTACACGATTACCGACGGCAAGGGTGGCTTCTCCACGGCGAACGTGGCTGTGAGCGTCACGCCGGTCAATGATGTACCTGTCGCAGGTAACGACTCGGTGACGACGAACGAAGATCAGCCCTTAATTTTGACTCCAGCGACTCTGCTCGGCAACGACGTGGATGTTGATGGCGATTCGCTCACGATCTCCAGCGTGCAGAGCGCCGTGAATGGAACAGTATCTTTGGTCAACGGCGCAGTTGTCTTCGCCCCTGCCCTCAACTACAACGGTCCGGCCAGCTTCACCTACACCATCAGCGATGGACAGGGCGGGACATCGACCGCTACCGTGAACATCACTGTGGTCAGCGTCAACGACGTACCCATTGCGAATAGTGATTCGGTAACGACAGACGAAGACCAACCGTCGACTTCTACCGCTGTAACTCTGTTGGGCAATGACGTAGATGTGGATGGAGATCAGTTGACGATAACCAGCGTGCAGAATTCCGTGAATGGAGCGGTGGTTCTGGTCAATGGCGCAGTTGTCTTCACACCTGTGCCGAACTACAACGGCCCAGCCAGCTTCACCTACACGATCAGCGATGGACAGGGCGGCACAGCAACGGCCACGGTGAACATCACAGTAGTCAGCGTCAACGACGTACCCGTGGCAAATAACGATACGGTAGCGACGAACGAAGATCAGCCACTCACCCTGACTCCAGTGACTCTCCTTGGCAACGACATCGATGTTGATGCCGACCCGCTGACCATAACCGGCGTGCAGAATCCCGTGAATGGAACGGTGGCCCTGGTCAATGGTGCGGTTGTCTTTACTCCTGTGCCGAACTACAACGGGCCGGCCAGTTTCACTTACACGATTGCTGACGGACAGGGCGCGGCATCGACGGCCACGGTGAACATCACGGTGGTCAGTGTCAACGACCTACCGGTTGCTGCGGACGACACCGCTGCCGACACGCTGGAAGACTTCCCATTGACGATCCCGGTGGCCGAACTGCTGGCGGACGATACCGACATTGATGGGGATAAACTGGTCGTTATCAGCGTTCAGAGTGCAGTCAATGGCACAGTGCAGTTGGTGAACGGCAATGTGGTGTTCACGCCGACACCTGGCTATGACGGACCGGCCAGCTTCACCTACACGGCAAGCGATGGTCAAGGCGGGACATCCACTGCACGCGTTGATCTGAAAGTGATCGGTGTCAATAGCCCGCCAGTCACTGACTTTAATGCCTCCAGTACCGAGGAGTCGCGCACCAACGTGCCCGGATTTACGACAGTTGCCGAGCCAGCGTTGCACGTGCTGTTCAGCCTCAGTGAAGTTACCAGTCAGATTGAACTGCGAGGCGACAGGGGAGTATTTCAAACCGATGGGGCAACATCGGCGGAGCTGGCGGGCGGATTGAGAGATGATCTGACATTTGCGGAAGGCAACCAATTCGGGTCGCGCGGGCTCGGCGGCACTCGAAGCAATGATGCACCCAGGGTCACCAGCGCGTTGTTTGTGCAGCAGGCGGTCAGACACCAGTCGCTGGGCCTGGAGCAGGGTCTGTTTGTCCACGAAGCCGTGCGTTCCTCGCAATTGGAGGCTTTGGTGCGTTCAATTCGCATTGACAGCTTCAACTCTGCGGTTCCTGGCGTTGCAAGTTTGCTTGACGGATTCGCCTTGGGTTCTGCGGTTCCGCTTATAGAGGGGCAGCAAATCAGCGAGGTGTCACCCGCTGCTAGTACGCGGGTCGCGGCTGCGCAAGACGAAGTTGGTGAATCGGCGACAGATCAACTGGCACGCAGCAGTGAAGCTGCAGAGGTGCTACCGGTTACAGCCTCGCTGGGGGCGCGTGCCCCGGCAAGCCGCGGTGCAGACAGTTTTGCGACTCAATTGCGACGCAATGCCGACGGATTTAAACCTCGGATGACTCCCGCTGCAAATCGCCCGGAAGCATATGCACAAGTTCGCGCTTGATGTTAAAACTATTACCATCCTTTCTGTAACCGCCAATTTTTCAACGCTTTCAGACGATAGCTAAATCAAGATATGAAAATTTCCTTAAAAAAATCAGTTGTGTCTGGCAGTCGATGGTGGCCACGGCTGCTTGCATTGACTGCAGCAATGCTGGTTGCAGGTTGCAGCACCGTTACGCCGAAGATGGCAACGCAGGAGGAGGTGACTGAGCGCGTCAAGGCAGATACGCAAGACATGTACACCGGGCAAATACCTATTACGGGGCCAATCACGCTGGAAGAGGCCATTGCACGCACCCTGAAATACAACCTGGACTATCGGCTCAAGAAAATGGAGTCTGCCCTGGCACTTGGGTTGGCCGACTACGGCAACTACGACATGTTGCCTAAGCTGCTGGCATCGGCGGGCTACCGCACACGCAGCAATGACTCGGGTGGAACCAGCATCGGTATTCTGGATGGAATTCAGTCGCTGCGCCCGTCTACTTCGGAGGAGCGAGGCCACGCGCTGGCAGGCGCTGAATTCTCCTGGAGCCTGTTGGATTTTGGAGTTTCTTACTACCGTGCTCGCCAGCAATCAGATCAGTTTTTGATTGCCGAGGAGCGGCGCCGCAAAGTGGTGCAAAACATGGTGCAGGACGTGCGGGCATCTTATTGGCGTGCGCTGGGCGCGCAACGCCTTGAAGGGCAGACCCGAGATATCCTTGAGCGCGCCAAATTGGCATTGGCCCGATCGCGCGAGGCAGAGACACAAAAGGTCATCTCACCCGCCTTGGCCCTGAACTACCAACGCGCTTTGTTGGATGCCATCTCCTTCCTCAACCAGCGCAGGCAAGACCTTGAGTTTGCCAACCGCGAACTGGCCGCCCTGATGAACGTGGAGCCTGGCGTTACCTTCACAGTCGCAGAAGCCGTTGAGGCCCGGTTGCCTGCACCGCCCAATGATGTGCGCAAGCTTGAAGAAATGGCCCTGTTGCAGCGCCCCGAGCTGCGCGAGGAGGATTTCAAAAAGCGCATCACTGCGGATGAAACCCGCAAGCAACTGCTCAGTATGTTGCCTGGTGTTAGTTTTGATACAGGCCTTCAATACAACTCCAATAAGCTCCTTAACAGTAACTTCTGGGCACAAGGGGGAGTGCGAGTATCTTGGAATCTACTCAGTCTGCTTGCGTTGCCGTCCCTTAAATCAACGCAGGCACAGCAAGTCAAAACCGATGCTGCGAGGCGTATGGCCTTGTCAATGGCGGTCATGACGCAACTGCGCGTGGGCGTAGAGCGCTACCGGTTGGCGGTCGAGGACTTTAAGCTGGCAGACACTGCGGCGCAGGTTGACAAGCGCATGGCTGACTACACGCGTGCGTCGGTGACGGCAAAACTTGACAGTGAGCTTGAAGCCATCAGAACGCAGGCGCGGGCCGTGCTGGGCAACTACCAGCGTGCCAACACTTACGCCAGCGCGCAGATTGCCTTTGGGCGTCTGTACAGCTCTCTGGGCTTTGACCCACTGCCCGATGATTTTGATGGCAATGACATTCCAAAATTGTCCGAGCGGGTTCGTGAGCACCTCAAGGCAACTGAGCAAGACACTCTGAAGATGACATCGAACCTGTTTGGCGCTGCACCCTCCGTGTCGGTCCGTTTGGCAGGCGTTACAGATGCCGTGATGCAGGTTCGCATGAAAGCGCAAATCAACCAATTACTGGAGCGCAATGACGTTGAAATTGACGCTGCGAACGGATACCCGGTGACCTTCTCTTTGCAACTCGAACCCAAAGACGCGCTTGAAAAAGCGAGCTGGTCGATTGTCCTGACCGACGACAAAGGTCAGGTCAGAGGTGAGGCAAATCACGTGACGACGATGCCCGCAAATTCTCGCAGTACGGCGTACGAGGCCAGTCTCTCCGCGGCGCTCACATCCAAGTTGCCCCAACTCAAAAGCTGGCTTGAAGCGCAGACCACCACCAAACAATGAGATCATTAATGAGCGGACGAGTGCGGGTTTTTCAGTTGTTCTTGGTCGGACTTGGGTTCAGCTTTTTCGGAGCGGTGTCCGCGCAAACGTCCAAGTCACCCACCGCGCCAGCTTCCAAAGTTGCTCCAACCGGGATCCAAAATCCGGCAGTTGTTGTGCGACCATCTGAAGGTGGCGGTAATGATACTGTGCGCGTTTTGCTGATACCTGACGCCGAAACCACGCTATCTAGCCCGGTCACCGCGAAAATCAAGATGTTGTCTGCGACCATTGGTGTTTCCATCGCGTCTGGCCAAACGCTGATCAGCTTTGATTGTGATGAGCCAGTCGCCAGATTGACCATGGCAAATGCCGAACTGGCGGGTGCCATGGAATCGCATGAAGCCAAAATTCGGATGCAAGGTCTTGAGCAGGCCAGCGACGTGGAGGTTGCCTTGGCGGCCAGCGCGGCGGCGAAAGCGCGGGGGCAGGTCGCTTTGCAAAAAGCGCAAGTCGCTCAGTGTACGGTGGTGGCCCCGTGGTCTGGGCGTGTCGCCAAAGTCCATGTGCGCAATCACATGAGCGTGACACCTGGGCAGCCCATGCTGGATCTTGTCAAGAGCGGCCCGTTGCGGATCAAGTTGAATATTCCGTCTCGCTTGATCAGCAAGATTCGCGCAGGCACGCTGATGGATGTTTCTATCGATGAAACTGGCATCACATACCAGGCCCGCATTCAAGCCTTCAACAGCCGTGTCGACCCCGTCAGTCAAACCATTGAAATCGAGGCCGCTGTTAGCAAGAACCACCCTGAGCTTTTGCCGGGAATGAGTGGTGTTGCAAACCTCAATTCGTTGAAGTAGTTTCACTGAGGTGATTGACTTGCATCGCAGCGCGTCGCAAACTTCGCGTTCGCTGGGCGTCTTTCCAGTCTCGCTTCAGAGTCAAATCCTAAAAACATGAGTGACGCGATACAACAAGCGAGTCCTGCTGTGCTCGCGACATTGCTGCATCTACAGCAACGCGCTCTGGGCGCGGTAGCCTCTGCCGATCTCGGTTTCACGATGGTCAATGAAACCCTGTCGTTGGTGCCGTTTCGGCAAGCAGCCTTCTTCACAGTTTCTCCAGGCGGCAAGCTGACGCTCGCCACCGCGTCAGGTCTCGTCAGTGTTGCAGAGGACTCGCCGTTTGCCGTCTGGTTGGGGCGATTTGCGTTGTCGCTTCCCACGTCGTCATCCCCCGCAAACACCTGCCAGCGGCTTGATATCTCGCAAGCTAAATCAGAGTTTGTTGAGGGGTGGCAGGAGTGGTTGCCTGAGTATCTGGTAACGGCGCAGTTGATGTCGCCTTCCTCCAAGCTGGTTGGACTGTTGATTTATGCACGGGAAACGCCATGGGCTGACGATGAGCTCGCCCTGCTGGAGCGGGTTCACGAGAGTTACGGATACTGTCTTGATGCGTTGAGTAAGTCGGGGCGAAGAGTGCTCGGTGCGGCGGGCAATTTCTTTCGACGCGGCAAGGTGAAGTGGTTTGCTTTGGCTGCGGCGTTGGCCATGTTCATTCCCGTTCGCCTCTCGGCGCTGGCACCTGCCGAGGTGATTGCCATGACGTCGATGGCTGTAGCCGCACCACAAGATGGGGTGATCAGTGCTTTTCATGTGTCACCCAACTCGCCGGTGCGCGTGGGAGACAAGCTTTTCTCACTTGATGATAGTGCCTTGACAAGCCGCCGCGAGGTTGCTCGGCGGGGCGTAGCTATTGCGAAAGCCGATCTTCTGGTGGCGCAACAGCGCGCCTTCGATGACGTAAAAAGTAAAGGCGAACTCGCAGCAGCCGCAGGCCGCGTCAGGGAAAAGGAGTCAGAGCTTGCTCT
>JANOTO010000304.1:0-1879 GCA_031416395.1 Rhodoferax sp.
GGCTAGGCGCGAATCGCAAAGCGCATTTGGCAATGGCACCTTGATGTTGGAGCGTCTGATCGACAACGGTCGGCATATCGAAATCCAGGTATTTGCCGATGCACACGGCAACGCGGTGCACCTGGGCGAGCGGGATTGCACTGCGCAACGCAGACGACAAAAAGTGATTGAGGAAGCGCCTTCGCCGGTGGTCAGTGCCGCGATGCGCGATGCCATGGGCCGCGATGCAGTGGCCGCTGCATTGGCGGTAGGCTACCAAGGCGCGGGCACGGTGGAGTTCATAGTGGATGAAAACCTCAAGCACTTTTTTTTGGAGATGAACACGCGCCTGCAGGTTGAGCACCCGGTGACAGAAATGATCACTGGCTACGACTTGGTGGAGTGGCAATTGCGCGTGGCAGCGGGTGAGCCATTGCCCGCCACGCAGGCCGACATCAAGCTCACCGGGCATGCGATTGAGGCACGCCTGTATGTTGAAGACCCTTACAGCGCGTTCGCACCGCAAACAGGCCAGGTGCTGTGGTGGCACCCCGAGGCGGCGCTCCAAGGCATCGAGGACGGCAGCGCGCGCATCGACAGCGGCATTGCCCAAGGCGATCACATTTCACCCTTCTACGATCCCATGGTGGCCAAAGTGATCGTGCGTGGACGAGACCGTGATGAGGCCATTCGGCGGCTGCGCGCCTGTTTGAACAACGCGCCATTGTTGGGCCTGAAGAACAACGGCAAATTTTTGGCTGACTTGGTTGATCACCCCCGCTTTCGCAATGCCAGTATGACAACGGCGCTGCTTGACCAGTGGCTGGAGCAGGGTGAGCCGCTGTTTCAAAAGGCGGCGCCAAACGATACTGACTGGAGTTTGGCGGCGGCGCTGTTTGCCCTGCGCGACGGTGCGGGCTGGCGCCCTAACAGCGTCGCCGCGTTTGACCTTTCGTTGGTGTGCGATGGTGTAACGCGCGCCTTGCGTGTGCATCCCGACTCGCGAGGGTCTGTCACGGTGCATGGACTTTCGCAAAGCGTCGTCATCAACTTTGCCAAATCGCCACCTGCTCATGGCGCAGTTCGATATGAAATGGACGGCATCACCCGTACCGCCATTGTTGCAAGCGCAGGCCCAAGCTTGCATCTGTACATCAACGGCTGCACATTTCTGTTCACAGAAGCGTCAGTTTTCCCCGATGCGAACCAAAAGTTGGACGCGCGCCGCGCCTGCGCGTCTGTCGCAGGCAAGATCACCCAGGTGCAAGTGGGCATCGGAGAAACCGTCGTGCAGGATCAGATGCTGATCTGCGTGGAAGCCATGAAGATGGAAATGTGGGTGGCCGCGCAGGCGGCGGGCAGCGTTAAGGCAATCCACGTGAAAGTCGGTGACCAGGTTGAGTCTGGCGCTCTTTTGCTGGAGCTTGAAAGCGCCCCTTCGATTGAACCGCCCCAAGCCAACTAGAAAGCAAAGACCATGGACAAAGCAATCTTGACCTGCGCGCTCACTGGCGTGCTGACCAACCCCAAGCAACACCCCGTGCCGGTGACTCCTTTACAGATGGCGGCAGAGGCGCGCGACGCCTTCAACGCAGGCGCCAGCGTCATGCACGTGCACGTGCGCGCGCAGCAGGAGGGCCTGCAGCACATGCCGTCGTGGGATCCAGATGTGGCGGATGCGGTGGTGAGCGCGATTCGCGAGGCTTGCCCCGGTGTCATCATCAACCTGACAACGGGGGTGATTGGACAGGACATCTCGGGCCCCGCCGCATGCATTCGTCGCGTCAAGCCCGAGATTGCCGCCTGTAACGCAGGCAGCCTGAACTACCTCAAAATCAAAGACGACGGCCACTGGGCCTGGCCGCCCATGGTCTTCGACAACCCGGTTGCCAAGGTGCAG
>JANOTO010000305.1:0-3440 GCA_031416395.1 Rhodoferax sp.
CGCTGCATTAACGCGGCATCGCCAAAGGCTTGCACGCCGTGGTCAATGCGCTCTACTTTCAGCGCATCCAGTGCGCTCCAGATGTAGGCAGGTGGCCCCTCTTCACCCGCATGGGCGACCAGCCTGAAGCCCAGCTCACGCGCGCGCGCGAACACTTTGGTGAATTTCTCAGGCGGATTGCCCAGCTCACCAGACGCCAGCCCCACGCCCACAATCTTGTCGCGAAAGGGCAGCGCCTGCTCCAGCGATTCAAACGCCTCCTGCTCGCTCAGGTGCCGCAAAAAACACAGGATGAGCGAGGCCGTCATACCCCACTGCACCTTCGCATCCACACACGCGCGATGCAGGCCATTGATGACGACATCAGCACTGAGCCCGTGCCCGGTATGCGTTTGCGTGTCGAAAAAAATCTCTGTGTGAATGACGTTGTCTGCCGCTGCGCGTTTCAGGTAAGCGTGCGTCATGTCGTAAAAATCCTGCTCCGTCTTCAACACCAGCGTTCCGGTGTGATAGATATCCAAGAAGCTCTGCAGGTTGTTGAATTGATAGGCGCTACGCAAAGACGCGACATCGGGGTACGCCAAAGCCACGCCATTGCGTTTGGCCAGCGCGAAGATCAACTCAGGCTCCAGCGAGCCCTCGATGTGCATGTGCAGCTCCGCTTTGGGCATGGCGCGCAACAGGTCGGGCAGGCGCTCAGGCGGCACGTGTTTGACTTTGAATGGGGACGAGTTCATCAGCACACTCCAAAGGTGATTTCAAGGTTTTTCAAATGACGGCGGTACAGAGATGACGCCTTGTCCGCCGTGGTGTGCAGCTCGGCGCGCAAATCCAGCGGCAGGCATTTAGGTGATTGTGATTCGAGAATCGGCTTGTCCTGCATAAAGATGGCGTCTTGAAAGGCACGCAGCTTGTCGTCGCTTGACGCGATGTCCGCCACCGCAAGTCGAAACCACACTCGGCTGGTCTCAGGCGTGAGCGGGCAGATAAACAGCGCGATGGATTCGTGAAAGCTGTTTTGCGGAGCGCTTTGCGCTTCAGGCATCTTGGTTAACACCGCGCAGAAAGGCGCTGTGACTTCATACGTGTATTCCACCAGCGCGGGCGCATTCGCGTTTGCATTCGACTGCGGCTGCCACGCTTTGCATTGGGTGGCAATTAGGCCATTCGGCGTGCTCTGAACTTGATAGTCCGCAATTGCCGTCGTTTCGCGCGCACCCAGCCAGCCTTCGTGCACAAATCCGAAATGTGCCATATCCAAAAAATTCTCAACGATGCGCGGCGCGCTGGTCGCCACATCGTACGGGCCGCAATTGAGTTTGCGCAGTTGTGAATCCGCCTCTGCGGGGAACGTTGGCAGCGCGACTTCCTTCGCATTTTTATCGAGCTTGACCCACACCAGCCCATAGGCCTCGCACGCCATGTGCGTTTGCGCGCAATGCGAGGGCGGTGGCGTGAACGTCGGCAATGCCGGTACATGCACGCATCGCCCCGAGGTCTCAAACTGCCAGCCGTGGTAAGAGCATTCCAAAACGCCTCCCTGCACCCGGCCCAGCGACAGCTTCGCACCTCGGTGCGGGCATTGATCGGCCCAGGCTTGCACCTGGCCAGATGCGTCGCGCCAAAGCACTAGCGGCTGGCCGAGCAGCGTCACCGCTAGCGGCTGATGTGCCACGTCATTTACTAACGCTACGGGGTGCCAGTGGGTTTCTTCGATCATTGGGTCAACCGTAAAAACAAAAAGCTGCCCAAAAGCAGCTTTTTGACAGGTACAAGCCGTTTTGCCTGAGCTTACTTCTTCGGGCCTGGCACTTTGCCTTCGACACCCTTGACGTAGGTGTTCATGCCGCTCAGGTACTTATCGTCACCCACCGCGTCTTTGGCGACCATCGGCTTGCCCGTGTTGTCCGTGATCGGGCCTTTCCAGATGTTGTAAGACCCATCGGCCAAGCCTTTCTTCACTTCCGCAACCGTGGCAGCTGTTTCGGCCGGCACGTCGGCGGCGATGGAGACGATGTCAATCGCACCTTCTTTCACGCCCCACCAGATGCCGCCGCCGCCTTTCCAGGTTCCATCCAGCGCTTCTTTGGTGGCTTTGATGTAGTACGGGCCCCAGTTAATGATGGCCGATGCCAAATGGGCCTTGGGGCCGTAGGCGGTCATGTCGGAATCCCAGCCGAAGGCACGCTTGCCTTTGGCTTCAGCGGTTTTCAGCACGGCTGGCGAATCGGTGTTTTGGAACAGCACGTCAGCACCGCCATTGATCAGGGCGGTAGCCGCTTCGGTTTCTTTCGGTGGATCGAACCAGCCGTTCACCCACACCACTTTGGTTTTGATCTTGGGATTGGTGGACTGCGCGCCGAGGGTGAAAGCGTTGATGTTGCGAATCACCTCAGGAATTGGGATCGATGCGACGATGCCCAGCGTGTTGCTCTTGGTCATCTTGCCCGCGATGATGCCGGCCATGTACGCGCCTTCATAGGTGCGGCTGTCATACGTGCGCATGTTGTCGGCCTGCTTGTAGCCAGTGGCATGCTCGAACTTGACGTCCTTGAAATCAGGGGCCACTTTCAGCATCGGCTCCATGTAACCGAAGGTGGTGCCAAAAATCAGCTTGTTGCCTTGGCTGGCCATGTCGCGCAGCACGCGCTCGGCGTCTGCAGACTCGGGCACGTTTTCGACGAACGAGGTTTTGACCTTGTCGCCAAACTCTTTCTCAATGGCTTTGCGTGCGTTGTCGTGGGCGAACGTCCAACCACCGTCGCCTACAGGGCCAACGTAGGCAAAGGCGATTTTGAGCGGCTCGGGCTTGGGAGGTGGGGGCGGTGCTGCGGGGGCGGCGGCAACCGGTGCGGGCGCAGGGGCTGGCTTTGGCTCCTCTTTTTTGCCGCAAGCAACCAGTGCGGCGCTGGCCACAACGCTTAAGGCCGCTAGTTTGACGAGTGAACGTTTTTGCAAGTCTGTCATCGGGTTTCCTTGTAGTGAAGACGGAGGTTAAAAAATCGAAAAATGCACAACCCACAATTATGAACGGGCGATTAACTGCCCGGATAGAAGGGTTTACCAATACTTGCCGGCATGTTGATCTTGATCCACTGCGGGTTTCGCGATATCAGCGCCAGCACCACAATGGTGGCAAGGTAGGGCAGCATCGTCAAAAACTGGCTGGGTAAGTCGACGCCCGTGCCCTGCAGATGGAATTGCAACATCGTGACACCTCCAAATAAATAAGCACCAAGCAATACCCGTGCCGGACGCCAGGTGGCAAACGTCGTCAGCGCCAGCGCGATCCAGCCTTTGCCTGCGACCATGCCTTCGACCCACAGCGGCGTGTAAATGACCGAGATGTAAGCGCCAGCCAACCCGCAGAGCGCGCCACCCGCTGCCACCGCTAGCAAGCGGATGCGACGCACCGGGTAACCCAAGGCGTGTGCGGACTC
>JANOTO010000306.1:0-1954 GCA_031416395.1 Rhodoferax sp.
CCTGATCTGCGCCAACCGCGAGATCGCAGGGCCTGGGCCAGACCGCGCGGTGGTCTTTCAAAACCACTCACTGCTGCCTTGGCTCACGTGTTTTGAAAACGTCTACCTCGCGGTGGAGCGCGTATTTGGTGCGGGCAGCAAAACCACGGGCGCACCCTCCGAGAACAAAGCCCAGTTAAAGGCGCGCACCGATGCTGCCTTGGCGATGGTAGGCCTCACTGCTGCTGCGCAAAAGCGCCCCGGCGAAATCTCGGGCGGCATGAAGCAGCGCGTGGGCATCGCCCGCGCGCTGTGCATGGAGCCAAAAGTTCTGCTGCTGGACGAGCCCTTCGGCGCTCTGGACGCATTGACGCGCGCCAAGCTGCAAGACGAGCTGCTGGCCATCGTCGCCGCCACGCACAGCACGGTCGTGATGGTGACGCACGATGTCGACGAAGCCGTGCTGCTGTCCGACAAAATCGTCATGATGACCAATGGCCCGTCCGCCACTATCGGCGAGGTTCTGGCGGTGGATTTGCCGCGCCCGCGCAATCGGGTTGAGCTGGCTGAGAGCACGCAGTATCTGCACTATCGCAAGGCGGTGATTGATTTCTTGTACACGCGCCAGGGACATGTGGAGAAGCAGGCGGCGTGACTCCGCCAACGATTGACCGACGCACCAACTTCGAGTCCATCAAGCCCTATATCAGGGCATATTCATCCCAAAATCCGTGCAAAGCGTGCCCCAAGCTGGCACGCTTCTCGCACTGTTGCTGTGAATCGTCTTTTTACAAGTCATTTCACATCAACCCAAGGATTGCCCCATGGCGGCACAGCCCAGCTACTTCTCCACCTTCTTACAAGCGGGCCACGCGCCCACTTTGGGTGCGGCGTTTTTCTATTTCATGTTCTCCTGCGCCATTTGGGTGATGAACGGCACGATGGCCCCCTTCATCTCAGAGACCTACAACCTCACGCCTTCGCAAAAGGGGTTGATGTTGTCGATCCCGATATTTGCGGGCGCGCTGATGCGCTTTCCGCTGGGTATCCTTGCGCAATACATCGGCCGCAAAAACGCAACTTTGGTCGAGATGGTTGGCATCGCGGTTGCGCTGCTGTATGGCTACTTCTTCGTCGAATCCTTCAACGACCTGCTGGCCATGGGCGTACTGCTGGGCATTGCGGGCGCGAGTTTTGGCGTGGCGCTGTCGCTCGGCTCGGGCTCGTTCCCGCCGCGCTACAAGGGCCTGGCGATGGGCCTGGTGGGTGCGGGCAATGTCGGCACCGCCGTGTCGGCGCTTTTGGCACCGCCCCTGGCGCAGGCGTTTGGCTGGCAAACGGTGTACGGCATTGCCGCCGTGGCTGTGTTGGTGCCGATTGTGGTGATGGTCGTGTTTGCGCAGGAGCCGCCCGATTTGGACAAGCACGCCAGCTTCAAAGAACACATCGCCTGCCTGTTCGAGAAGGATGGCTGGGCGTTCAGCCTGATCTACGCGGTGACGTTTGGCGGCTTCATCGGCCTGGTAACGTTTTTACCGAGCTACTTTTACGATCAGTTTGGCGTAAGCAAAGTGCAAGCCGGCCAACTGACGATGCTGGCGGCCTTCATGGGCGCGGCGGTGCGGGTGTTTGGCGGCTGGATTTCGGATCACTGGGGCGGAGTGAACACGCTGACCGCCGTGCTGGCGGTCGTGACCGTCACGCTCGTGTTGTGCGGCTTGGCCGAGAAGTCGCTGCCGATGACGGTGCTGCTGTTTTTGATCTGCTTTGCCGCTTTAGGTGCAGGCAACGGTGCCCTGTTCCAGTTGGTGCCACTGCGCTGGCCGATGACAACAGCCGTAGCCGGCTCGATGATTGGCGAAATCGGCGCACTGGGCGGTGGGCTGATCCCCAACGCGATGGGCTTGAGCAAACAGTATGCAGGCACGTATCTATGGGGTTTCGTCGGCTTCGCATTCTGCGCCGCCGCCATGCT
>JANOTO010000307.1:0-3404 GCA_031416395.1 Rhodoferax sp.
TGGCCTTCCTGCGTCAGCACCATGCCCCGAGATGAGCGCATGAAGAGCTTGACCCCCAGCGAATCTTCAAGCTCTTGAATACTTTTGGTGACCGCTGACTGGGCGATGTTGATCATGCGCGCAGCAGCAGCCACTGACGAAGTTTCAGAGACCGCCAAAAAATAGCGAAACTGTTTAAGCGTGATGTGACGTGACATAAGAGCGCAAATGAGGTATCGAAATATTATCGGGTTAACCCTTAATATCTATTTTTCAGATTGCCAATGCGTGCAATTTTGAACTTCTCGCCGTAGTTTGTCGAGGCTACATTGAGTCGGTTAATGCCTGACTGAACTGATTGAATAGACCAACTTGACAGGAGTGCCACCATGAAATTCTTGAAGTACGCAACCATTGCCTTGGGTGTTTTGGGCCTGTGCGGAACCGCACTGGCGCAAAAGCAGGTGCAGAAAATAGGCAAATCGGAAGGCCAAGTGGACATCGTGGCGTGGGCGGGCTACATCGAACGCGGCGCGACCGACAAAAAATTTGACTGGGTGACTGGTTTCGAGAAAGCCAGCGGCTGCAAGGTGAATGTCAAAACGGCGGGCACGTCGGATGAAATGGTGGCACTGATGAACGAGGGTGGCTTCGATCTGGTCACCGCCTCAGGAGACGCCAGCACGCGGTTGATTCGCGGCAAAAAAGTGCAGCCCATTAACGTCAGTTTGATCCCGAGCTACAAGAACATTGATGCGCGCCTGCAAAAAGCACCCTGGCACCACGAGAACAACACCCACTACGGCGTGCCCTACCAGTGGGGCTGGAACGTGTTGATGTACAACACCAAAGTATTTGGCGACAAAAAGCCCACCAGTTGGAACGTGGTGTTTGAAGAGCAAAACCTGCCCGATGGCAAAAGCAACAAAGGCCGTGTGCAGGCGTTTGATGGCCCCATTCACATTGCCGATGCGGCCCTGTACCTGATGACAAAGAACCCCGCGCTGGGCATCAAAGACCCGTATGAGCTGAATGAAGCGCAGTACAAGGCTGCCTTAGACGTGCTGCGCGCGCAGCGAAAGATCGTTGGCAAGTACTGGCACGATGCGTTTGTGCAGATTGATGACTTCACCAACGAGGGCGTGGTGGCATCAGGAAGCTGGCAGTTCCAGGCGAATATTCTGGGATCGAAAAAAGTACCCATCGCCACCACCATTCCGGTCGAAGGTGCGACGGGCTGGGCCGACTCCACCATGATGCACGCCGATGCCAAGCACCCCAATTGCGCCTACAAATGGATGGAACATTCGCTGAACCCGCAGCTTCAGGGCGACTTGTCCGCGTGGTTTGGCTCAGTGCCTGCGGTTCCTGCGGCCTGCAAGGGCAACGCGCTCTTGGGCGACGAAGGTTGCGCACGCCAGGGGTTTAATTCGTTCGACAAGATTTCTTTCTGGAAAACGCCCACCAGTCAATGCAAAACGCAAGACAACAAGTGCGTGCCGTACCACAAGTGGGTGTCGGACTACATCTCGATTCTGGGCGGGCGCTGAGCCTCATGAAAGCCGCTTCATCGCGGCTCTGGGTTTTGAAGGGTCTCGCATGAGTGCTGCGGTCAGTCTGCGCGATGTGTCCTGCGTGTTCCGCTCGGGTGGCAAAGCGGTCGTTGCGGTTGATCGCGTCAGCCTTCACGTTCAGCCCGGTGAGTTTTTCACGCTGCTGGGGCCTTCCGGTTCGGGCAAGACCACCTGCCTGAGGATGATTGGTGGCTTTGCCTTGCCCACCAGTGGCAGCATCAGCATTCATGGCCAGGATGTCAGCCAACTGCCGCCCTACAACCGGCCGGTGAACACGGTGTTTCAAGACTACGCGCTGTTCCCCCACATGAGCGTGCTGGACAACGTGGCCTATGGCCTGATGGTGCGTGGAGTTGACCGAGCCGCCCGCGAGCGGCGCGCCATGGCACTGCTGGAAACGGTGCAACTGCCCGATGTCGCCCTGCGCAGGCCCGCGCAACTCTCCGGTGGCCAGCGCCAGCGGGTGGCGCTGGCCCGTGCGCTGATCAATGAGCCCAAAGTGCTTTTGCTGGACGAGCCCTTGGGCGCGCTGGACTTGAAGCTGCGCGAGCAGATGCAGATCGAGCTTAAAACCCTGCAACGCAAGCTGGGCATCACCTTCATTTTTGTCACGCACGATCAGCATGAAGCGCTGTCGATGAGCGACCGCATCGGCGTGTTCAACAAAGGCCGCCTGGAGCAAATCGATTCACCCGATGATCTGTACAACCGCCCCTCGACCCGTTTCGTGGCGGACTTTGTGGGCACGGCCAACATCCTGCCTGCTGGCGATTGCATGAATTCAAGTCAAGGCGCGGCGTTCATGATTCGGCCCGAAAAAATCAGGCTACAAACAGGACTGCAAGCCGATGCAGCGGCACCTGTTGGCATGCGCGGAACGATTCAAGAGGTGCAGTTTTTCGGCTCGTTTTGGCGCGTGAGCGTGCAGCGTGATCAGGCTTCTGATGTGCTGCGGAATCAAGGCTCTGACCTCGTCCTGGTCGATGTGCCTGTGGCCAGTCGCACAACGTCACCGGCTGTGGGCGAATCAGCACAGCTCGATTGGGATACCAGCGCGGCGCACCCGATTGCAAACTTGAGTGATGCGGCTTCATGACACAAGCAGTCAACGCCCCGCAGCTTGGTTTGGCCAATCGCTTGTCCACTCTGTTCTACACCCAGCGCGGCCTGCTGTTGGGCCTGCTGCTGGTGCCGCCCTTGCTGTGGTTTGGCATCGTCTATCTGGGTTCGCTGTTCAGCCTGTTGGCCAACAGTTTTTTCAGGCTGGACGACTTCACGGGCCAAGTCGTCCGCGAAGTCGGGTTGAGCAACTTTGTTGAGATCTTCACGCCCACCAATCTTGATGTGGCGTGGCGCAGCACCTTGATGGCGGTTTTGGTCACCCTGGCCTGCGCGGTGATCGCCTTCCCCATTGCGTACTACATGGCGCGCCATGCACGCGGCTCCCAAAAGGCGCTGCTGTATGTCGCGGTGATGCTGCCCTTGTGGTCAAGTTACCTGGTGCGCCTGTATGCCTGGAAGCTGCTGCTAGCCAAAGAAGGCGCGATCTCGTGGCTGCTGACGCATCTGCACCTGCACGGCGCACTGGAGGCCCTGTTGAGCCTGCCCGTCATCGGTGGCAGCTCGCTGAGCTTTTCGCCGATGGGCACCTTCATTGTGTTTGTCTACATGTGGCTGCCCTTCATGATTCTGCCGATTCAGGCGGCGATAGAACGCATACCCGGCTCGTACATCGAAGCCTCCGCTGATTTGGGTGCGTCGCCTTCCAAAACATTCTGGCAGGTAATTTTTCCGCTTGCCATGCCAGGGGTTGCGGCAGGCTCCATCTTCACGTTTTCGCTCACGCTGGGC
>JANOTO010000308.1:0-12369 GCA_031416395.1 Rhodoferax sp.
GGATGCAGCGCGTCGGTACGCAAGACAAATCGGAGGCCGGCCATGGATAAAAATTATGGAAAAAATTATGGAAGATAGGCGCTTCAAGAAGAGAACGCTCTTCCTGCTGCTGTACCTGGTCTTTGCGATCTTGCCGGTGTACTGGATGTTGAACATGTCGTTCAAGACCAATAACGAGATTTTGTCCACCTTCAGTCTGTGGCCGCAGAACTTCACGCTGGAGCATTACCGCACGATTTTTACCGACCCGTCTTGGTATTCGGGCTACATCAATTCGATGATCTATGTGGCGATCAATACGGTGATTTCGCTCGTTGTGGCCTTGCCTGCTGCGTATGCCTTCTCGCGCTATTCGTTTCTGGGCGACAAGCATGTTTTCTTCTGGCTGCTGACCAACCGCATGACGCCGCCCGCCGTGTTTTTGTTGCCCTTCTTCCAGCTCTATACCAACGTGGGGCTGATGGACACGCACATCGCCGTGGCCCTCGCGCACCTGCTGTTCAACGTACCGCTGGCGGTGTGGATTCTGGAAGGCTTTATGAGCGGCATTCCGCGTGAGATTGACGAGACAGCCTACATCGACGGCTACTCGTTCCCGCGTTTCTTCCTAACGATTTTTATCCCGTTGATCAAGGCGGGCGTGGGCGTGGCGGCATTCTTTTGTTTCATGTTCAGTTGGGTGGAGCTGCTGATGGCGCGCACGCTCACCAGCGTGGATGCGAAGCCCATCGTGGCGGTGATGACGCGAACCGTGTCGGCCTCGGGCATGGACTGGGGCGTGCTGGCGGCAGCGGGCGTGCTGACCATCGTGCCCGGTGCCATCGTGATCTGGTTTGTACGCAATTACATCGCCAAAGGCTTTGCGATGGGCCGCGTATGAGGAGAAATGCTGATGTTTGAATGGATGGCCTGGACGACGCCCGTCGCCGTTTTTTTCACCTGTATCGTGCTGATGCTGGCGACCATGACCGTGTGGGAAATCAAGTCGCCCACCGTGGTGCGAAAAGGATTTTTGCCAATTGAGACGACGCGTGGTGATCGCCTGTTCATCGGACTGCTCAGCGCGGCCTATACCAACCTGGCGTTTGTGGCGGTCAGTGAAAAGATGATTGCCTGGTTTGGGCTGGAGCAGGAGCCGTCCATCTGGATCAGCTTTGGGGTATCGATGCTGCTGCTCGCGCTGATCATGCGCAAAGGCTAATGCCGTTCAATCAATATACTATTAAATATGTAGCATATTAAGCATGTTATACGAGAGATAGAGCCCTATATTGTTCATAATTCGATGATTTTGTACCTAAAAGCACAAAATATTAACTCGTAGGTTAATTTTAGTCAATTTCTGGTTTTCAACGAGTCTCCGGTCGCCACTTCCCAGCCGGAATGCTCATGTTCAATGGGAAGACTATTCGAGGATGCAAACATGAAACTGCGCTTAACTTCCGTGGCCTTTGCCGCCGCTGCCTTGGCCCTGGGCCAAAGCGCGTGGGCTGATGAGGCTGCGGCCAAAAAATGGATCGACGCTGAGTTCCAGCCCTCCACCCTGAGCAAGGATCAGCAAGCCGCCGAGATGAAATGGTTCATCGACGCGGCCAAAAAGCTCAAGGCCAAAGGCATCAAAGAAATTTCCGTCGTGTCAGAGACGATCACCACGCATGAGTACGAATCGAAAACGCTGGCCAAGGCGTTTGAGGAGATCACCGGCATCAAGGTCAAGCATGATCTGATTCAGGAAGGCGACGTGGTTGAAAAGCTGCAAACCTCAATGCAGTCAGGCAAGAGCATTTACGACGGCTGGATTTCAGACTCCGACCTGATCGGCACGCATTACCGCTACGGCAAGATCATGAACTTGACCGACTACATGGCCGGCAAGGGCAAGGAGTGGACCAACCCTGGCTTGGACATCAAAGACTTCATTGGCACCAGCTTCACCACCGGGCCAGACAAAAAGCTGTACCAGTTGCCCGATCAGCAGTTTGCCAACTTGTACTGGTTCCGCGCCGATTTGTTTGCGCGCCAGGATTTGAAAGACAAGTTCAAGGCCAAGTTTGGCTACGACCTGGGCGTGCCGCTGAACTGGAGCGCCTATGAAGACATCGCCGAGTTCTTCACCAATGATGTGAAAACCATCGACGGCAAGCCGATCTACGGGCACATGGACTACGGTAAAAAAGACCCGTCGCTGGGCTGGCGTTTCACCGATGCCTGGCTGTCTATGGCGGGTACGGCAGACATCGGCATCCCCAATGGCAAGCCGGTTGACGAATGGGGCATTCGCGCATCGGCCGACGGCTGCACGCCGCAGGGCGCGTCAGTTTCTCGCGGCGGTGCCACCAACTCGCCCGCGGCCGTGTACGCGCTCACCAAATACGTCGACTGGATGAAGAAGTACTCGCCCAAAGAAGCCATCGGCATGACGTTCGGCGAAGCTGGCCCCGTGCCCGCACAAGGCCAGATCGCCCAGCAAATCTTCTGGTACACCGCGTTCACCGCAGACATGACCAAACCCGGCCTGCCCGTGGTCAACGCCGACGGCACCCCGAAGTGGCGCATGGCCCCCGGCCCCAACGGCCCGTACTGGAAGCAGGGCATGCAAAACGGTTACCAAGACGTGGGCTCGTGGACATTCTTTGAGGGCCACGATGCCAACAAGACGGCAGCCGCCTGGCTGTACGCTCAGTTTGTAACGGCCAAGACTACATCGCTGAAGAAGACGATTGTGGGTCTGACTCCGATCCGCGAGAGCGACATTCAGTCCAAAGCGATGACCGACTTGGCCCCCAAGCTGGGCGGGCTGGTGGAGTTCTACCGCAGCCCCGCGCGCGTCGCCTGGACACCCACAGGAACCAATGTGCCTGACTATCCAAAGCTGGCGCAACTGTGGTGGAAGAACGTAGCGGTGGCCGTCACGGGTGAGAAAACACCTCAGGCGGCGATGGACAACTTGGCCGAGGAGATGGACCAAGTGATGGCGCGGCTGGAGCGTGCTGGCATGGCCCGTTGTGCGCCGAAGCTCAATGCCAAGGGTGACCCCAACAAGTACCTGAGCGACAAGAACGCACCGTGGAAGAAGCTTGCGAACGAGAAACCAAAAGGCGAAACCATCGACTATGAGAAGTTGCTGGGTGCCTGGAAGGCTGGCAAGGTTCGCTAGCAAGATTCGCTAGGTATAAGGCTTGCTAGAAGAGATATGGCAAGTTGGATACCGCGAGTTTGCGAAAGTATGCTGGGTGGGACTGTGCGCCCATCCGGTCTCTTTGAATCTTTTTATCTATTGGCACCATGCCCGCACCTGAACCTTTCGTCCGGCCGCTGTTGACTTCGCGACGCGATTTGATCGCCGCACTGAATGTGCCGCGCCAATACGACATCGCCATCGTGGGCGGCGGTGCGACGGGGCTGGGCGTGGCGCTGGATGCGGTCGCGCGGGGCTTCAGCGTGGTGCTGGTCGATTCCCATGATTTTGCCAAAGGCACTTCATCGCGCGCCACCAAGCTGGTGCACGGGGGTGTGCGCTATCTGGCGCAGGGCAATATCTCCCTGGTGCGCGAGGCTCTGCACGAGCGCACCACACTCCTGAACAATGCGCCGCACTTGGCGCAGCCGTTGCCGTTCATCATGCCTTCGTACAAATGGTGGGAAACGCCGTTTTATGGGGTCGGCCTCAAGATGTACGACGCGCTGGCCGGTAAGGCCGGCTTGGGAAGTACCGAGTTTTTAAGCCGTGACGAGACGCTCAAGCTGCTGCCCACTGCGCAGGCTGCCGGGTTAAAGGGCGGCGTCAAATACTGGGACGGGCAGTTCAACGACGCTCGCTTGGCTCTGGCCCTGGCCCGGACGGCTGCCGCGCGTGGGGCCTTGCTCGTCAACTACTGCAAGGCAACGGATCTGCTCTTTGAAGGCGGCAAGATTTCAGGCCTCATCGCTCAAGACACCGAAACAGGCCAGCAGATAAAAGTCAGGTCACGCTGCGTGATCAATGCGGCGGGCGTGTGGGTAGACGAGCTACGCCAAAAAGACGGAGCGGCCAATTCGGGCGATGGTCGCAGGCCTACAAAACCCATGGTCGCCCCCAGTCAGGGCGTTCACATCGTGGTGGATCGGGAGTTTCTTCAAGCCGATGTCGGCTTGATGGTGCCGAAAACCGCCGATGGCCGCGTGCTGTTTGCCGTGCCGTGGTTGGGCAAAGTCATTCTGGGAACAACCGACACGCCAAGAGACGACCTGGCCCGCGAGCCCGACCCTTTCAAGGAAGAAGTCGATTTCATTTTGAGTGAATCCGCGCGTTACTTGAGCCGAGCACCTTTGCGTAATGATGTCAAAAGCATCTGGGTGGGCTTGCGGCCCCTGGTCAAGCCGCAAGACGATGATGGCGACGACACCAAAGGCCTGAGCCGTGAGCATACGGTGTTGGTCAGCCGCAGCGGCTTGGTGACGGTGACTGGCGGCAAGTGGACAACCTACCGCGCCATGGCTGAGGATGTTCTCGATAAGTGCTTCGAAATATCGCTGTTGGCGCGGGTTGAGGCCGGTGCCACCAGGCACCTGTTGTTGGCAGGCGCTGAAACCGCGACGCAAGCGGGAGCAACCGCTGGCTGGATATCCATTTGTAAACCGCCGGGCTTGCATTCTTATGGTTCCGAAGCGCCTGCCGTTCAAGCGATGCCAGGCGCAGGTGTGCAGCTTGCCGACGGCCTGTCAGAGGCGATGGTGCGGTTCGCCGCGCGCCACGAATACGCCCGAAACGTCGAAGATGTGCTGGCCAGGCGGTCTCGCCTGTTGTTTTTGGATGCCGCGCTGGCGGCGGATGTCGCGCAAAAAGTGGGCGCCATCCTGCAAGAGGAGACAGGCGCAGACCCCTTGGTCAACGATTTCCGCGCACTTTGCAAGAAATATTTGCACCTTCCGCAATAAACTTCTTGCAAACCCTCTGAAACCTTGGCATAATCGTGGGCTTGGCTTGAAAAGAGTCAGGTAGTTCTGCCCACAAGCGGCTGTATGAGTGGTTCATGCAGTAAGCGACGGGCCCAAGACTGATTGTTTGCCGCGCAAAGTTACATGTCTAAAGATGTGTGCTAAGTCGTCTAACAGTGCAAGTTGGGAAATAAAATTAAATGATCCAAACTGAATCTCGACTGGAAGTTGCCGACAACACTGGCGCAAAGTCCGTTCTCTGCATTAAGGTGCTGGGCGGATCAAAACGTCGCTACGCCAGCGTCGGTGATGTCATTAAGGTAAGCATTAAAGAAGCTGCTCCGCGTGGTCGCGTCAAAAAAGGCGAGATCTACAGCGCGGTGGTAGTTCGCACCGCCAAGGGCATCCGTCGCAGTGACGGCTCCTTGGTGAAATTCGACGGCAACGCGGCTGTGTTGCTCAACGCTAAGCTGGAGCCTATCGGCACCCGTATCTTTGGACCGGTGACGCGTGAGCTGCGCACCGAGAAGTTCATGAAGATCGTGTCTCTGGCCCCTGAAGTACTGTAAGGAAGCGCCATGAACAAGATTCGCAAAGGCGACCAAGTCATCGTGCTCACCGGGCGCGACAAAGGCAAGCGCGGAACCATCTCGTTGCGCAAGGACGACTCGCATGTGGTCGTCGAAGGCATCAATTTGGTCAAAAAACACACCAAACCCAACCCGCTCAAGGGTGCCGTGGGCGGTATTGTCGAAAAGACCATGCCAATTCACCAGTCGAATGTGGCGATTTTCAACGCCGCAACTGGCAAGGCAGATCGCGTAGGTATCAAGTTGCTGGCTGATGGAAAGCGCGTTCGCGTTTACAAATCAAGCGGCGAAGAAATCAAGGTAGCCTAAGGGCAGTCAATCATGGCACGTCTACAACAACACTATCGCGAAAAAATCGCTCCCGATTTGATGGCCAAGTTTGGCTACAAGTCGCCCATGCAGGTTCCTCGCCTGTCCAAGATCACGCTTAACATGGGTGTGAGCGAGGCCGTGGCTGACAAGAAGGTCATGGACAGCGCCGTGGGCGACCTGACCAAGATTGCCGGTCAAAAGCCTGTGGTGACCAAATCCAAAAAGGCCATCGCCGGTTTCAAAATCCGCGAAGACCAGGCAATTGGCTGCATGGTCACACTACGCGGCGTTCAGATGTATGAATTTTTAGACCGTTTTGTGACGGTTGCGCTGCCGCGCGTTCGCGACTTCCGGGGTATTTCCGGTCGCGCGTTTGATGGCCGTGGAAACTACAACATCGGCGTGAAAGAGCAGATTATTTTCCCTGAAATTGAGTACGACAAGGTTGATGCCTTGCGCGGTCTTAATGTCAGCATCACCACCACCGCGAAGACGGATGAAGAGTGCAAAGCGCTCCTCACTGGCTTCCGTTTCCCCTTCAAGAACTGAGGCGACTTGTGGCAAAAATGGCATTAATCCAGCGCGAACTCAAGCGCGACACCCTGGTTGCGAAGTACGCGAAAAAGCACGCAGAGTTGAAGGCAACTTCCAACAATGCAAAAGCTTCCGATGAAGAGCGCGCTTTGGCGCGGCTGGCTTTGCAAAAGCTGCCTCGCAACGCAAACCCCACTCGTCAGCGTAATCGCTGCTTGATCACGGGTCGGCCACGCGGCACATTCCAGCATTTTGGCCTCGCTCGCGCAAAGATTCGCGAGATGGCCTTTGCGGGCGAGATTCCTGGCATCGTCAAGGCCAGCTGGTAAGCGAGAGGAACCCTAAAATGAGCATGAGTGATCCAATCGCCGACCTGCTGACACGCATTCGCAATGCCCAAATGGTCGCGAAAGCCACGGTCTCAGTGCCGTCGTCAAAAGTCAAGGTTGCTATTGCCCAAGTCTTGAAAGACGAAGGCTATATCGACGGTTTCAAGGTGAGCGCGGAAGGCGGCAAAGCCGAGCTTGAGATTGCCTTGAAATACTACGCCGGTCGTCCGGTGATTGAGCGCATTGAGCGTGTCAGTCGCCCTGGACTTCGCGTTTACCGCGGAAACGGTGCCATCCCCCAGGTTCAAAACGGATTAGGGGTAGCCATTGTAACCACGCCGCAAGGCGTGATGACTGATCGCAAAGCGCGCGCTACCGGTGTCGGTGGTGAAGTGCTGTGCTTTGTCGCCTAACGCGTGGCATTGAGGAGAAAACAGAATGTCTCGTGTTGGAAAAATGCCTGTTGCCGTCCCCGCTGGTGTGGACGTGTCAATCAAGGAAGATCAAATCAGTGTCAAAGGCACCGGCGGTGTTTTGGCGTTGACCCAAAACGCGCTGGTCAAGGTGGTCAGCGAGGGGGGCAAGCTCAGCTTCACCCCCGCCAATGACTCACGCGAAGCCAATGCCATGAGCGGCACCATGCGCCAGCTGGTAAACAACATGGTGGTGGGTGTCACCAAAGGCTTTGAGAAAAAGCTGAGCCTCGTCGGCGTGGGCTACAAGGCCCAAGCCCAAGGGACCAAGTTGAATTTGACGGTGGGATATTCCCATCCCGTGAACAAAGAGATGCCAAGTGGTATCACGGTGGCTACACCGACACCGACTGAAATTTTGATCAAAGGTGCAGACCGCCAGCGCGTAGGCCAGGTGGCTGCAGAAATTCGTGCCATCCGTCCGCCAGAGCCGTACAAAGGCAAAGGTATCCGGTACGTGGACGAGAAGATCACGATCAAAGAAACCAAGAAGAAATAAGGAGCTGCATGATGGTCACCAAAAAAGAGCAGCGACTTCGTCGGGCGCGTCAAACCAGAATTCGTATCGCGACGCAAGGTGTTGCGCGACTTACCGTCAACCGCACCAATTTGCACATATATGCCAGTGTGATGTCTGGCGACGGTGGCAAGGTGCTGGCTTCTGCATCCACAGCCGAAGCAGAAGTGCGTAAGTCTTTAGGCGGCGCTAACAAGGGCGGAAATGTTGCAGCTGCGCAGGCTATTGGCAAGCGCTTGGCTGAAAAGGCAAAAGCGGCTGGCGTGGAAAAAGTTGCGTTTGATCGTTCTGGCTTTGCCTACCACGGTCGCGTCAAAGCCCTGGCAGATGCAGCCCGTGAAGCCGGCTTGCAGTTCTAAGCAGATTGGAAATATAAATGGCTAAAGTACAAGCGAAGATGCAGGGCAAGGCAGAGGGTCCTGAAGACGGCATGCGCGAGAAGATGATCGCGATCAACCGGGTTACCAAAGTGGTAAAGGGTGGTCGGATTCTGGGTTTCGCTGCACTCACGGTCGTCGGTGATGGCGATGGCCGCATTGGCATGGGCAAGGGCAAATCCAAAGAAGTGCCTGCTGCTGTTCAAAAGGCGATGGAAGAAGCCCGTCGCAACATGATCAAAGTCTCGCTCAAGAATGGCACGATTCACCACAAGGTTATGGGCCACCACGGTGCTGCGAACGTCATGATGGCGCCGGCGGCCAAGGGCACCGGAATCATCGCGGGTGGCCCCATGCGCGCAGTCTTTGAGGTGGTTGGAATCACCGACATCGTTGCCAAGAGCCACGGTTCAACCAATCCCTACAACATGGTTCGAGCAACGCTGGACGCGTTGTCAGTCTCTACAACCCCTGCTGAAGTTGCTGCTAAACGTGGCAAATCGGTTGAAGAGCTCTTCGTTTAGTTTTGGACTAGTTTTTGGTTAGTGAGATTTCAAAATGACTACAGAACAAAAAGTTACGGTGCAACTGGTTCGCAGCCCTATCGGCTGCAAAGAATCACATCGCGCAACGGTTCGCGGTTTAGGTCTTCGCAAGATTCGCAGCACTAGCGAATTGGTGGATACGCCTGAAGTTCGCGGAATGATTAACAAGATCAGCTATCTGGTCAAAGTGCTTTAAGGGATTCATGATGGAACTCAATGGCATTAAACCGGCTGACGGCGCTAAGCACTACAAGCGCCGTGTTGGGCGCGGTATTGGGTCGGGTATCGGCAAAACCGCTGGTCGCGGCCACAAAGGTCAAAAATCTCGCGCGGGCGGCTACCACAAGGTGGGTTTTGAAGGCGGTCAGATGCCTTTGCAGCGTCGCCTTCCCAAACGCGGTTTCAAATCGCATTTGCTTCAGTTCAACGCGGAAGTGACTTTGGCTTCGTTGGAGCTGTTAGGCATCGCTGATGTGGATTTGTTGGTTCTCAAGCATGCTGGTCTCGTTGGAGAGAAAGCAAAAGTCGTCAAAGTTATCAAGACCGGTACATTGACCAAGTCGGTGAAACTGACTGGAATCGGTGCCACGTCAGGTGCCAAGGCTGCTATTGAAGCGGCTGGCGGCAGCGTTTCCTGATCGGTTGGCGAGAGAGGTAAGTAAGTGGCAACCAACGCAACATCAATGGCAAAAACCGGGAAGTTTGGCGATCTACGTCGACGGCTCATGTTTTTGTTGTTGGCGCTGGTGGTTTATCGCATTGGTGCGCACATTCCTGTGCCTGGCATTGATCCAGCGCAGTTGCAGCAGTTTTTCAAAGGCCAGCAAAGCGGCATTTTGGGAATGTTCAACGTGTTCTCGGGTGGTGCTCTGTCGCGGTTCACCGTCTTCGCGTTGGGGATCATGCCGTACATTTCGGCATCGATCATCATGCAGTTGTTGACCTACGTGGTGCCCACGTTTGAGCAGTTGAAGAAAGAAGGCGAAGCGGGTCGTCGTAAGATAACCCAGTACACGCGTTATGGCACCTTGGGTCTGGCCTTATTCCAGTCACTGAGCATTGCGATGGCGCTGGAGAGTTCAGCGGGGCTGGTGATTGCGCCAGGGTTTGGCTTCAGGCTAACGGCCGTCGTCACATTGACCGCAGGAACGATGTTTTTGATGTGGCTGGGTGAGCAGATTACAGAGCGCGGATTGGGAAATGGAATCTCAATTTTGATTTTTGGCGGTATTGCAGCGGGACTGCCGAGCGCGATGGGCGGCTTGCTTGAGCTGATCAGAACCGGTGCCATGAGCATTATCGTTGCGCTGTTTATCGCGATACTGGTGGTGTTGGTAGTCTATTTTGTGGTTTTCGTTGAACGTGGTCAGCGGAAAATCCTGGTTAATTACGCGAGACGGCAAGTCGGGAACAAGGTTTATGGCGGGCAATCCTCCCATCTGCCATTGAAACTGAATATGGCAGGTGTGATTCCTCCCATCTTTGCATCGTCCATTATTTTGCTACCCGCAACTGTGGTTGGTTGGTTCAGTACAGGCGAGTCGATGCGTTGGCTTAAGGACATTGCAAGTTCGTTGACTCCAGGTCAGCCGATATACATCATGTTCTATACGGCTGCGATTGTGTTTTTCTGCTTTTTCTATACGGCGTTGGTATTTAACAGTCGTGAAACCGCAGACAACCTGAAGAAAAGCGGTGCGTTCATTCCAGGCATTCGGCCGGGCGATCAGACGGCCAAGTACATCGATAAGATTCTGCTTCGCTTGACGTTTGCAGGTGCAATCTACATCACGATGGTGTGTTTGTTGCCAGAGTTTTTGATTTTGAAGTACAACGTGCCGTTTTATTTCGGTGGCACGTCACTTCTGATTATTGTGGTTGTGACGATGGATTTCATGTCGCAGGTGCAGAACTACATGATGTCGCAGCAATATGAATCGCTGCTGAAGAAGGCTAATTTCAAATCAAGTTGATTTGGAAATTGCACCAAAAATTTTAGGAGAACGAGATGAAGGTATCAGCGTCGGTCAAGAAGATTTGCCGCAACTGCAAAGTTATTCGGCGCAAGGGCGTAGTTCGGGTGATCTGCACGGATCCTCGGCATAAACAACGTCAAGGCTAAAGCGCCAAGGTTAATTGAAATAGTTTTAGAGGACGAACATGGCACGTATCGCAGGCATCAATATTCCGCCGAACCAGCACTCAGAAGTCGGTTTGACCGCTATTTTTGGAATTGGACGCACCCGCGCACGCAAAATCTGCGAAGCGTGTGGCATTGCTTTTTCCAAGAAGATCAAGGATCTGACCGACGGTGACCTGGAAAAAATCCGGGGCGTAACAGCACCATCAGTCGCAACGACCTCTACGAAGACGATCAGCGGTTCTTTTGGACCCAGATCGACAAGAATCATGTCTGGCAAATTCTTATCGGCCTCGATCTTTAAGCCGATCGCATTGGCGATACTTTCATCTCTCACTACAACCTTGTTCCCGCTCTCGCTAAGCCAGATCACAGCCGGCTTTTCAAGGAATCGCTTGGCGAACACCTCAATAACGCCCTGGGCGATAAACGAGCTGGGGCCAGGAGCCAGTTGGCGCCACGGCCGGGTTAGCCAGCCGGATCCGCAAGAGAGATGCCAGGCCTTGGTCCTGATCAACACGCGCAAGCACCGAAGCCAATCGCCCCGGGCCTTTCGTCAAGTTGACCAGATGATCCGTACTGGCCGCGCCGCGAAGGCAAGGGTCGCTTCCTGCGAGATAAAAGGGGCTTCACTGAGCAGGAAGCGACCCTTGTCTTCGCGGTGGGGCCGGCGCCAGACCAGCGCGCCTAAAAGAACCACCCAGACCCTCCCGGACTTGCGAGAAGAACCAAATGAAAGGGCGGGGATTGTTACCATGGCCGCGGATGGAACAGCGCCCCGCCCCACTTCCGCGTTTCCCCGCCGACACCGTGCTAAGCCGCGACCATGGCCGCCTCGAGCGGTTGCTGGGCGCGCTGCGCAAGGCGCCGGCGGACGCGGCTGCGCGCGCGGCCTGGGACAAGGCCGTGGCCGAATCCACCGCCGCGCGCGAGCGCCGCGCCGCGCAGGCGCCCCAGCCGACGTTCGACGACAGCCTGCCGGTGGCGCGTGAAGCCGAGACCCTGATCGCGCTGATCCGCAAGCACCCGGTGGTGATCCTGGCGGGCGAAACCGGCTCGGGAAAAACCACCCAGTTGCCCAAGCTGTGCCTGGCCGCGGGCCGCGGCAGCGCCGGCATGATCGGCTGCACCCAGCCGCGGCGCATCGCCGCGCGTGCGGTAGCGCGCCGGGTGGCCGAGGAGCTGCAGGTGCCGATGGGCGGCGCGGTCGGCTATCAAGTTCGCTTCACCGAGAATGTCGGCGACGACACCTACATCAAGTTCATGACCGACGGCATCCTGCTGGCCGAGATCCAGTCCGACCGCTGGCTGTCGAAATACGACACGCTTATCATTGACGAAGCGCACGAGCGCAGCCTGAATATTGATTTCCTGCTCGGCTACCTGCAGCAGCTGATCCAGAAGCGGCGCGACCTGAAGCTGATCATCACTTCGGCCACCATTGATACCGAACGCTTCTCGAAACATTTTGGCGATGCACCGGTGGTCAGCGTGGAAGGGCGCAGCTTTCCGGTGGAAACGCGCTATCGCCCGCCGGAAGGCGAGGGTGAGGACGCGGGTGATCGCAGCACGAGCGACGCGATCGTTGCCGCCGTGGACGAAATAACCCGCGAGGATTCGCAGGGCGACATCCTG
>JANOTO010000309.1:0-2490 GCA_031416395.1 Rhodoferax sp.
AAAAAGGTGCTGGATAAACCGCTGGTCAAATTTCTGCTGCCGAGCAAAGACGGCCAAGACGGCGAGCGCCGAGTGAAGGTGACCAGCAAAGACGACCCAGAAGGCATGAAGTCCGTCACCTTGGTGAAAGTGGCTCAAAAAGGCGAAAAATTCACCTTGCTCGAAGTCACCATCAAAACCGGCCGCACCCATCAAATCCGCGTCCACCTGGCCAGCGAAGGCTTTGCGATTGCGGGGGACGACAAATATGGCGATTTTGAGGTTAACAAAGCCCTGCAAAAGCAGGGCTTAAAGCGCATGTTTCTGCATGCTTGGCGCTTGCAGTTCAATCACCCGGCGACTGGGGAGCGGATAGAGTTGCTGGCAGAGTTGCCGCAGGAGTTGGTCCAGGTCAGCATGCTATATAATAAATAGCTAGGTATGCATATTATCCGAGAGCTAAAGGCTCATTTAGTTATAGATATTGCCGTTTTTGCGATTCTAGACCTATAAATTAACTCACAGGTTAATTGTAGCGATTTTCTCGTCGTTTTTTCATCCTCACTTCTGAGGACGCGCTGATGCGCCATCGCTGCTCCAATTTTGCTTGAGCCATCGTCGGTTGACACCGTATTGCGAGGCTCAAACAAAGTTATCAAACCTATTGGAGTCCACATCATGATGTCACACACCTTGAAATTTTCGGCAATTGCATCGGCTGCGCTTCTTGCAGCCTGCGGCGGCAGCTCGGGCGACCCGGCCGCGCCTGAGGCGGAGGCACCGCCAGTAGTCAGCGTCGCACCGCCGGCGGTTGTCCCAGCCACACCACCACCCGTGGTCACTCCGCCGCCACCGGTCGTAGTCAGCGTGGCGCCCACCACCGAACCTGCGCTCGAAGCCGCCACCGCGCTTTTGGCGAAAGCGGATGCGCTGCGCGCTACTTCGATTCCTGCGACCGGCGCTGCTAATTGGGCGCTCCTTGACGGCTGCTTGTTGAACAATGGCTTTAGCAAATCCTTCGCCGTGGCAGATTTCGACACAGATCCATTCGCTGTTTCGAGCCGGCAGTTTGACGTTGGATCTACGCGAAACAACATCAGAGTGCTGGCGGATCGCACCAGCGTTAACGCAGACGGCACCAGCCGACGAGAGATCGACATCAAGTTCGACGTGACCTACAAAGACGGCACAAAATTCACGGCACTTGCGGATGCGATACCCACCGACACCATTATTTCGGGTAGCTCCGCCGGCAGCAAACTGGCCGATGGCAGCGCCTGCGCCACGTCTGAAAGCAAAGCAGACTGGCGCTTTTATGGCAACCGCAAGGTGATCAACGCCAATGTGGGGGCCTTCAACCAACGCTATGACCGCACGGTGCTGACCACAGGCCTGCCCGCTACACCAGCGGTTGTGTACAACAAATACATCCGCTTTAACGTGACAGACCCGGCCAACGTCGCCAAGTACGTCACCATCTCCGGGCCAGGCATCGTGGCGGGTACGCCTGCGGCACCCATCACGCTGAAAATGGTGTCGGTACGTCTGCTGCGCGACGCGCCCGAGTTTGCGGGCAAGAACGGTAACTTCGTGGATTGGAAGGACACCGACGCTTGGCAGTTTTGCCGGAATACCACGGGCGGTGTGGCTTCGGCTGAAGCGGCTGATTGCGTTACCCACGGCGCAACGACCAACAATTGGGGCTTTTTCAACGTGACATCGGCAACCGCGCTGGACACCAGTTTTGACGCGCTCGGTGTGGTTGCCGGCGGCGAGTACACCGTGAAGGTCTACAACGATGACGGCTGGAAAACCGTCAACGGCCAAGCTAGCAGCACGCCGATTGCTACCTACACCGCCAAGCTGGCCAACTTGCCCTTCAGCGCAGCCGCCTTGGCAGGCACTGGGGTCGCGACTGACTTGTTCCCCAAGGTGACGACCAATTCCATGACCCCCGCTCAAATTTCAACGGCAGTGCTGGCAAAGGCAGCGTTTTCAATGAACTTGAGCTGGACCGCACCGGGTGCCATGCCAGACGGAAAAGCTTTGGGATGGGGCGGCCTGTTTTCGTTCAAGCAAGGCAGAGTAGATGCCGCCCAAACCGCATTCAACCCCGCCAGTCGGCAGTTTGATCCGACCTACCCAGCGGCCAACGTGACATCGGGCACCTTGCCGGTTCCAGCCGCCGTCGCCAAACTGGGACTGCCCACCTACATGCAATATTGGCTTTCCCTCAGTAACCGCAACGGCAACACGGTCGAGAGTCTGTACGCGTTCCAGTGATTGATTGCGCCCGGTAAATCGGGCGCGAAGTAATTAAAAAAAGCGGCGGGTGCACAACACCCGCCGCTTTTTTTAGCGTAGCTTGAGTTAGTCCCCAAACGCCGGCATCAACGGCGGCACCGAGCGCACATTGGCCACCAGCGCACGCAACGACCGCGCACCCGTTTTCTCGCGAATGTGATTCACGTGGGTGCGAATCGTCGATATCGCAGTGCCGAGCGAGCCCGC
>JANOTO010000310.1:0-3402 GCA_031416395.1 Rhodoferax sp.
TGTGGGCGCTGTGGCTGTTCCGCCATGAGCTGCGGCATTTGGCATCGCACGTGATCGCTTGTGTGGCGACGCTGGGCGTGCTGGGTGCCGCCTTCGCGGGTGCAGACCATATCACCACGCTGGCTGAAGACAAGTTCTACCAGGACAAGATCGTTTTTACTGCGCATTCGCCCTATCAACGCATCGTCGTCACGCAAGGGCGCGGTGGTCATCGCCTGTTCCTCAACGGTAATTTGCAGTTTGCCGAGCGTGATGAATACCGCTACCACGAGGCGCTGGTGCATCCTGCAATGGCGGCCTTCACCTCGGGGGGCGGTGCGCCCAAGAAAGTCGCCGTGCTGGGTGGTGGCGATGGCATGGCCGTGCGTGAGATCTTGAAATACCCCGGTGTTGAATCGGTCACACTGGTTGAGCTAGACCCCGCCATGACCCGGCTGTTCTCCGAGCAACCCACTTTGGTCAAGCTCAACGGCGAGGCTCTGAAGTCGCCCAAAGTCAAAGTCATCAACGCCGATGCATTCCAATGGCTGGAGAAAACGCAGGAGACGTTCGACGTCATCGTGGTCGACTTCCCCGACCCCACCAACTTCAGCATTGGCAAGCTCTACACCAACTCCTTCTATTCGCTGTTGGATCAGCGCCTTTCCGCCAGCGGCTACGCGGTGATTCAAACCACCTCGCCGCTGGTGGCGCGGCGCAGCTACTGGACGGTGGTACACACTATTGAGTCGGTGGGTTTGACGGCGCGGCCCTACCACGCCAACGTGCCCAGCTTTGGCGAATGGGGCTTTGTGATTGCCAGCCGCAGGCCCTGGCGCATGCCGACCGAGTTACCGCCAGATTTGCGATTTCTGAACCTCTCGTCACTCCCCCAGTTATTCGACTTCCCGCGCGACATGGCGCGCGTGCCTGCCGAGGTGAACCGCCTGTCGAACCAGACGCTGGTCACCACTTACGAGGCCGAGTGGGGCAAGCTGGACACCCATTGAGATGAAGCGGCGTAGCCTTCTTGCAGGTGCCGCGCTGCCTCTCGCAGGTTCGCTCTTCGGTTGTGATCGGCTTGAGGAAATCCAAGGTGGATTCACCGGCATCGCGCACGAGCGTGGGCACCTGCTGCGTGAGCGCAAGGCGTGGCCTGCGCCTTCCAAAGTGCATAAGACGCGCGTCATCATTGCGGGCGGTGGCGTTGCCGCGCTGGCAGCCGCGCGGGCATTGCGCCTCAAAGGCATGGACGACTTCACCCTGCTGGAACTTGAAGACCAGGTCGGCGGCAACAGCCGAAGCGGTGTGGTCAACGGCATTGCCTGCCCGCTCGGCGCGCACTACCTGCCTGTGCCGGGCGATGCTGCTGCCGATGTGCAAAACCTGCTGGAGGAGTTGGGCCTGCGCAAGCGCGTGGCGGGCCGCTGGGTGTACGACGAGCGCCATTTGTGCCACAGCCCGCAAGAGCGCCTGTTCTTCAACGGCGAATGGCAAGAAGGCCTGCTGCCGCTACAGGGCGTGGGCCGCGACACGGTCGCCCAGTACCATCGGTTCGCGGCGCTGGTCGCTCGCGCAAGGCAATTGGCAAGTTGGTCGATTCCGACCTCACATACATCGCCATCGCCGTTCAAAGAATCGCTGGCCGCTATCACCTTCGCCAGCTATCTCGCGCAAAACGGGCTGAACGATCCGCATCTGCGCTGGTACCTCAACTACTGCTGCTACGACGACTACGGCGCAGGCATTGCTACTGTGTCGGCCTGGGCCGGGTTGCACTATTTTGCCAGCCGCCACGGGTTCAGCGCGCCGCGCCACGAGGGAGTTGAAACGATGGAGCCAGCAGACCGCGAAGGCGTGCTCACCTGGCCCGAGGGCAATGGCTGGCTGACCCGCCAGCTCGCCCTGCCGTTGAAGGAGCGGCTGCGCACCGGCCAAGTGGTGGTCCGCATCGCAGCGGCCCAACACGGTGTGGAAGTGGATGCGTTCAACATCGCTACGCAAACCATTGAGCGCTGGCAGGCCGAGCGCTGCATCGTGGCGCTACCGATCTTTGTTGCTGCCCGCGTCGTGGAAAATCTGCCAGAATTTTTGCGCCTAACCGCCCTGCGCACCCGCTATGCGCCCTGGTTGGTGGCCAATATCCACGTCAAGTCGCCGTTGCAAGATCGCCCCGGCGCGCCGCCGAGTTGGGACAACGTCATTCACGATGCGGCCACGCAGAACGCACACGCCAAGAACACACAAGGTACTAGCCTGGGCTACGTCGACGCTATGCACCAAAGCCTGCAGAGCGTGCCCGGTGCGACTGTGCTCACGCACTACCGTGCCTTGGGCGACGTGCCCCAAGGCCGCAAGCTGCTGATGGACAAACCGTGGACTGAATGGCGTGATGTGATCTTGGCCGATCTGGCGCGTGCCCACCCCGATATCGCCGCCAAAGCCACCCGCATCGACATCACCCGCTATGGCCATGCCATGGCAGTGCCCGTGCCTGCGACTGGCGGCAACCCAAGCGTTCGATTAGCAGCCGCTGGCCGCTTGAGTTTTGCGCACAGCGACTGGGCGGGTTACTCAGTGTTCGAGGAGGCGTTTACGTTGGGGCATGCAGCGGGTTTATCTTCCGTAAACGCTGCTTCAGGTTAATCGCCCCTGTAGCAATGCGTAAACATCATCCCGCGTGCTCACCGCCAAAATCGTCACCACGCGTGCCTTGTCATCCACGTGATACGCAAGCCGAAACTGCGGCGTTGTGATCTTGATTTTGTAGGTGTCGGGCAAACCGTGCAGCGCGTCCTTGGCAACGCGGGGTTGGATCAACCGCTCTTTTTGCAGCTTTTGCTTGAAGCGCCGCCTGATCGATTCGTCCAACTTGCCCCATTCCCGCTCAGCCTCAGGATGGATGGCCAACTCATAGCTCATCGATGGAAATCTTGCGCGCAGTTTTCAAAGTCGCCAAACGCGACTCGGCCTTCTTGCTAACGGCCTTATCGGCCAATTGATCCAGGATGCGCGCCATCAATTGGCTGGACAAGATGTAGCCCGCCGGGCGGTTGTGGTTGAGCACAACCACGGCTTGGTCGCCCGCCTGCTCAAACGCCCGCGCAGGGGCTTCGCGCAGGTCTGAGATGCCAATACTGTGAGCCGAAAATAGAGCGTCCATACGCTGAATTCTACGTTATTTCGTCGAAAAATCATCGGAATGCCATAGGAAACTGGTATTTTGTACAGTATAGTTAAACAAATTTTTTTGATGTGACTCCCAACCTCTCAACCGAGCAAAGCCCCACCGTCGCCGTCGCCGTGGCGGTAAGAGCACTGTGCGAGTTCACCGCCAAAGAGGGCGATCTGGACTTGCGCTTCACCCCAGCACCCACCGCCGTGCAGGGCATCGCCGGGCATGTTGAAGTGACCTCCCGTCGC
>JANOTO010000311.1:0-4858 GCA_031416395.1 Rhodoferax sp.
TCTGTGATTGAAGCCATGGTGCGTGAGTTTATTGGCGGCGCTGAAGTTGTTTATGGTGTGCGCGACTCACGCCAGACCGACACGGCGTTCAAGCGCAGGACAGCGCTGTTGTACTACGGTGTGATGAAGAAAATGGGTGTCGACCTGGTGCACAACCATGCCGACTTTCGGCTGCTCGGCCGGCGCGCTGTTGAGGCGTTACGGCAGTACGGCGAGGTCAACATGTTCCTGCGAGGCATCGTGCCGCTTATTGGTTACCGGGCGGCCACGGTCAAGTACGACCGCGCTGAGCGCTTTGCAGGTGTCTCGAAGTACCCCCTGCGTAAGATGCTGACCTTCGCTATTGAGGGAGTTACTTCGTTCAGCATCGTGCCGCTACGACTGATTACGCTCTTCGGCTTCCTGATTTCAGGATTCAGTTTCGCGATGATACTGTTCATTATCTATGGCACGCTGGTGTTGAAAGCAGCGATCCCCGGCTGGGCATCGTCGGTGGTGCCGATCTACTTTCTCGGCGGCATCCAACTGCTTTCAATAGGAATTCTCGGCGAGTACGTCGCGAAGATTTACCTGGAAACCAAACAGCGGCCGCGCTATTTCATTGAGAAGACCATATGAGCCCAGTTGGTGGCCCCTTGATTCCCGGCAGCCGGTCGCCGCTGGTGGTGCGGGACGTGATGCTGATTCTGTTGTTGGCGCTTCTGGTGCGCCTGATCACATTCAACGGCGCTTTCGGCTCCGACGATCTGACTTACTTTGCGCGCGCCGCAGAATTGGCGCGTGGCGAATGGACTTCGTCCAGCTACAACGGTGCGCTGCGCTACGGCTTCAACCTTCCTGCAGCGGGGTTCATGGCGCTGTTCGGCGAGAGCCTGTTCGTCGCCAACCTCTGGCCGCTGGCATGCTCATTGATAGAGATTGGCGCGGTGTTTATGTTCGCGAGCGCGGTGATGAACCGGCGCGCTGGCGTCTTCTCGGCGCTGCTGCTGGCCACCGCGCCGTTGCACATCGCGGTGGCCACGCGCATCCATGCTGACTCGGTGGTTTCGATGTTCATCACCGTCGGTTTTGTTCTGCTTTACTTTGGCATCGTACGCCGCCGACCGTTGCTGCTGTTTGCCGCCGGCCTCTCGATCGGCGGCATCTTTTGGGCCAAGGAACTGGCTGCCGTTACCTGGCTGGCGTTTCTGCCGATGTTGTGGCTCTTCCGCGGTAATTGGCGCAACTGCCTCTACGTCATTGCCGGAACTGTGTTGATGATGATGTTGCACGGCATGCTGATGACCGCTATTGCTGGCGACCCGCTGCACCTGGTCAATGTCGTGCTAGCAGCCGTCAAACGTAATTTCGTCGAGGGCGGCCAGGGCGAAGATGGTGCAGCGTACTACCTGCGATACCTGTTCATCGACCTGCGCCATGTCGGCATGCTAGGGTTCTTCGCCGTGGCATCAACGGTGCTGGTGCCGCGCTGGATGAAAAGGGAGACTCATGTGCGTACGGGCTTTGTGTACGCGCTGGCTTGGTGGATTGGCCTCCTGGCAGTCCTCAGTGTATTTCCGGTTTCACTGTCTCCGCTTCGCTTCACGATGAAGCAATCGAACTACATCACACTGTTTCTTGCGCCCACTGCATTGCTGGCAGGTATGGCCATCGCTGCGCTTCCCCGAACCGTCGGCAAATTGGCGCTGACGTTATGCCTGGCGTTCGGGCTCCTGCTCGGTGCATTGCAGCAGGCAGACTATCGTGCTTTCACTGCCAACTCCAAGGCACTGGCTGCGTTTGCTGTACAGCATCCGCGGGCAGTAATCATTGGATCGACCAACAACAGCAGCATGGGCAGCCTCTGGGCCAGACTGATTAGCCGTGCGGAAACGCCACCGGCCAAGATCGTCAGTTTTAGCGAATTCAGCAGTCACGCGGAGCAACTTGATCAGGGCTTACGCGATGCAGATGAGATATTTGCTGTGCTGGACAGACAGACCATGAATTGGTTTGCAGCCAAAGCATCTGTAACGGCCCCGCTATTGTGCTGGCAGCATGAATTGACATTGGAGCCAATTGAGCTGGGCTTGGGCAATACACTTGCGCAATGGATTGGCGCGACACTGTGGCAGATCAGACCTTTAGCCGACGCACTGAAACACTTAGCTCAGCCCCAGCTAGCCGATATTTACCGTGTTAATGGTCACGACCCGCTTTGTCGCGGGGGTTGACAGAAACTCTCGTCCCGCTGTACACGAGATAAGAGCAAAGGATTCAAGCGTTGTACAAATTGGCCACCATGCGAACTCCGAATTTCAAACGAGGCTGATCCCACGGGGTGAAGCGCTTGATCTGAAGTAGGTCACTTCCCATGCGAGAGGCCCCCCACTGAGTGCTAACGGCGGCATCAAAGCCAAGGCTGCTCACTACTTCAACAGTTTGCGGCGAATAGTCTTCACCCGGCTTGCCATTGGGGTAGGCGAACAGACCAACGCGCTCACCCAGCAGCTGCTCTAAAAAAATCTTGCTGTCCTCAATTTCCTGTCGGGCCTGCTCATCGGTGAGCCGGGCCAGGATGGGATGAGAGACCGTGTGAGCACCGATCAGCATGCCAGCGTGACGCATGGCCTTGACCTCGTGCGCGGTCATCATCAGGTCATGAGGTAGCTCCACTTGGGCCAGATGAGCCAATTGTTCGGTGATGCTGATTCGCTGCGCAACTGGCCGGTATTTGATTTGCTTAATGAGGGCGGCAATTGTGGCCTTCTTTTGGTCAATGGTACTAACGGGGTATTGCCCCAAACCCAGTGAAGAAAAATCCAGCAACGGCGTTGTGCCACCACGAATGGTCTCGATGATGGTGTCGTTCCACATGCGGCCGCCATCCAGAAAACCGGTGGCGATGAAGAAAGTGGCCGTCAGGCCGTGGCGCTGCAGGATGGGTAGGGCCACATGGTGGTTGTCGGCATAGCCGTCATCAAAGGTGATGCAGGCGGCACGTGCGGGCAGGGTACCGGACTTCATGCGTGCTACCGCATCATCCAGCGAAAGCATGTTGAACCAGCCTTTAAGCCAACCGCACAATTCATTGAAGCGGCTGGCATCTATTTCGTCAGGAAACAAAGCGTCAGGCGCGGGCAAGACACGGTGAAAAATAAGCACCGACAAGCGGGCTTTTGTGCCGGCCGGCGATATCATTCCAAAAAATTGTTTGAGCAACGGTCAACCTGGTTTGGTGAATCGGGCCAGACCCGGAATGGTCTTCCAGCCCGGTTGATAGACAGGCTCTGTAAGCCATGCCTTCTTTTCAGCCCAGACGCGCGTGAGAACAACCAGCACTATGATGTTGTAAGGCAGGTCGAAGTAAGACAGGCTTAAGAACGCGCCGCCGACTGCATAACCTGCCAGAGACACCTGGCACATGGCACCCAGGTCATTGCACCACTTGGCATCGGGCGAGGCAAACTTCTGCCGGCGCAACCAACCCGCGGATCGCCAGGTGGTGAAGAAAATCATCACAAAAATAGCCAAACCAACAAACCCGTGATTGCCCAAAACCTGGAAATAAATACTGTGTGCGGCATGCACAAAATCGGGGTAGGGCGAGTACTTTGCAAAAAGCTCGGCGCGCGCCGAGTTGAAGCCTACGCCAAACGGGTAATGAAACGCACTGTTCCAGGCGCTCCACCAAGCGCTGAATCGGCCTAAAACCGAGCGGTCTTCCTCGTAGTTTTCCATCGTGTTCATGCGGGCCGTCCACGACTCGGGCATGAACATGATCAGCGGAATTGATACCAGCGCGATGAGAACAGCTGACTGAATTTTGTTCTTGCCGTTCCACCAAAGAAAGGCCACCATGGCCGTGATCGCGACCAAGGCACCGCGTGACTGCGACCCCAAAGCCGCCGCCGCGCATAGCACCATAGTGCCCGTCATGGCGTGGCGCGCCCATGCCTTGATAAGCTGAAGCTGCAAAAACCGGACCAGTGGAATTGTCATCACCAAGGCCAAGGCCATCTCATTATTGTCTTCAATAAACGACCCAGGCGGGCCCCAGACGCGAAAACCGCCACCTGACGTGAGAGTGAAAACTCCCCCTTTGAGCCCGAGCAAGGCCAGCGAACCTGTAGCCACCCATGCCAGCGCAAAAATGTGCTTCTTGCTTTTCAGTAACATGAAAGAAATGAGAATCATGATGTCAATCTTCATGACTTTTTTCCACTGCTCGTAGTCATCTACCGGGTCAATCCCGACCAGCCAGGACAGTGTCATCCAGAGCATGAAGATCGCCAACCAAATGGCGGGACTCGCCTTGAAAGGTGACTCGCGCTCTTTTGTCATCAGCAAGCCCAGCATGACGCTGACTGCAGCGACGGCAGCCAAAGGCGCGTCGTATGCGATGCCCCAGGTGTAGCGGTGCGGATTCATGATGCTCAGCCAAGTCCACAGCATGACACCAATCCAAGGACGGCGCAAAGCTGCCAAGCATCCAGCAGTCACGATCAGAATTAGGAGAATGTCACGCATGGCTGATGATGTAGCGAAATTTTCCGGATTTTTCGGCTGAGATATTGTCGACTAACTCAACGACCACGGAGACATCCTGACCGAGCCGCCGTTTAAAGCCGTCAATGATCTGCTGGCTGGCGTTGGACGCGAAGCCATTTTCGGTCACTAAAAATACCCGTGTGAGCGCCCGCGACTCTTGGATGACTTTAAAGGCTTTCACGCCGGCCAAGTCTCGCAGAATGTAGATGAGTGACAGGCCGTGCATCACGGTGCCATCTGAGGCCACCACGAAATCGGTGCTGCGCCCTTGGATGTCTTGCAGTATCGGTAACCCGCGGCCACATTTGCAAGCCGTCGAGCCAAGCAC
>JANOTO010000312.1:0-4911 GCA_031416395.1 Rhodoferax sp.
CGCAGATGCACCTGCATGCCCGCCACTTCAATGAACTGCGAGGGCGGCTGTGCCCAGCGGGCTTTGAGTGAGTCAACGCTGCGGTCAGGCGCCCACGTGGCGGCAATGCCGGCGATGGCGAACACCAAGATCGCGACCAGGGCGACAACGATGATTCTCAGTGCAAGTTTCATGCACCGCACTATATCGTTTCAAGCAGATACCAATCGCAAGTGCGTGATCTCCGATGGCACGCCGAAGCGCTTGGGCGGCCCCCAGTAGCCGGTGCCGCTGTTCGTATAAACCCACAGGTCTTTGACTTTGTTCAGGCCCGACGTGAAAGGCTGTTGAAACTGGACAAAGTGATTCCACGGCCAAAACTGCCCGCCGTGCGTGTGACCCGATAGCTGCAGATCAAACCCCGCGTCCGATGCCGCCTGTGCGCTGCGCGGTTGGTGCGCCAGCAACATCCTCATGGTCGCATCCACCGGCGCGCCGCGCATCGCCGCTACGGGGTCACTTCGATGCGCTTTGTCAAAATGATGAGCAGTGAAATCGGCAACACCCGCGAGCACCATTTGAGCCGGGTCTTGCCCGGCCCTGCCATGGCGCAGCACGACATGCTCATTCATCAACACCGTCAATCCGAGGCGACGCAATTCGTCAATCCAGGCATGCGCACCGCTGTAATACTCGTGGTTGCCCGTCACAAAGAAGGTGCCGTGGGTTGACTTCAACAACGCCAGCGGCTGCACATGATGCTGCAAGTCCGCCACGCGACCATCGACCAGGTCACCGGTGATGGCCACCATGTCGGCCCCCAGGGCGTTCACCCGCGCCACGATGCGCGACAGGTAGGCATGCTTGATCGTCGGCCCCACATGGATGTCCGATATCTGCGCCACCGTAAAGCCATGCAACGCGCTCGGCAGGCCCGTAATCGGCACATCCACCCGCACCACGCGCGCGGTGCGCCGGGCGTTCCAGAAGCCCCACGCCGTCACCAACAAACCCAGCAAAGGCACTGCGGCTGCGCTCCAGGTTTGAAACGCGCCCAGCGCCGCGTCGGCGTCTACACCCGCTAGCGCGCTGATCCAACTCGCCAACCACGCCAGCACGAGCATCGCATCGCGCAGCAAGGTCAACACAATCAGCGAGGAAAACAGCCCCATGAAGATCAGCCCCAGCCAGGTCAGCGCCGAGGCCAGCGCGCCGCCCGCGAACCGTCGCGCCACAAGCCCCATCGGCATCAGCAATGCACTGGCGACTAGCAGCGCCCCAAACAGCGCACCGCTCTGCTGGAATGCAGCAAAACCCGCCAAAGCGGGCGCAATGCGCCAACCCACCCAGGCGTGGAGCAGGCTGGAGATCAGGAACAGGGGGATGATGGGCAAAGTGGGCAGTCAGTGAAGGGACAAGCCTGTTAGATGGTGGGTGCCTTGCTGCATTCAAGAGGGCCGAGAATCCTCGTGCCCACCCGCCAGCGATTGCGCAATCAATCCGGATTCAAGCTGTGGAGTGACGTAATCCGGCAAACTCTTTGAAGTCGTCATTCAGCATCCTGGCCCCACATCCGACGTCGCAGCTCCTCGACCGCAGCCAGGCGCGCCTGCACCGGCTGCGCCAGCCAATATTGCAAATCTGCCGACGCCTTGCCACCCGAAGCGTGCAAGGCAGTTTTCTCGATGACGCGTGGCATGGTCACATACGTATTGTCCGTCATTCCATTGTGGAGCGTCAACGGAAGCACCGGCTAAACCGAGACGGTTTACTACTTTTGTGGTAAGATTTTCACTGAAAGGAACCCTCCAGCAGTCAAAAACCTATTTTCCAAGGTTTTTATGACTCTAGCTCTCGCATAACATGCATACATAGCTATAAATAACATAGCATAAATATTTGCGGAACTATTTAAAACTTCGACGGCATGGAGTCGGCCCGGACTCGACATCATCCGACACAGCCTGCAGCCGTCATCAGGCCTGGGATTGACAAGCTCAACAAATCAAATTGCCGCAAAATAAGGCCATGCCTCTTCAAACCCTGCGCATGCAGCTCAACACTTTTTACTCCGGGCCGCAGGCGTGGTTTTTTCTGGCGGATGAGCGCGGCTACCTGCGGGATGAGAGTTTGGCGCTGGAGTTCACTGAGGGCGACACTGCTGCCAACACGATTCCGAAGATGGCGGGTACTGTCGGTGAGGGTGGTTTTGACATCGGCTATGGCGACATCAACGCGCTGATCGAACACATCGCGGCGGGCAAACCGAACGCGCCGCTGGCGGTGTTTGCCAGCTACAACGCGTCGCCGTACACCTTGGCGGTTGCGGCATCGGGCAACATTCATTCGCCACAACAACTGGCAGGCAGGCGGCTGGTGGCACATCCCAATGACGCGGCGCTGAACCTGTTTGCCGAGTTCTGCGCGAACACGGGGTTGGATGCGCGCAGTGTGCGCATTGAGATATCGGCTGCGCCGCACAGCGAACTGGTGCCGCAGTTGCTAACGGGCCGCTGGGACGGGATGTTTGGTTTTGTCAACACGCTCATGGCTGCTTCACTGGACGCGGGTTTCACCGCACCGCGCAAGCAGCTTCGCTTCATCGAGTACCACGACCATGTGCCCGAGCTGTATGGCATGGCGATCATGGTGACGCGCCGCTTGGCGGCTGACGCACCGCAGACGGTGGAACGGCTGCTGCGCGCGCTCAACCTGGGGCTGATCGACACCGTGGCTGATCCCGAGGCGGCGATTGACGCGCTGCTCAGACGAAACCCGGCGAGCCCACGTGCATCCAACCTGCGCCGCTTGCAGGGCACGCTGCAGCTGGAGATGGGCCGCGCCGAGGGTGCCGTACTGGGCATTGGAGAGCTTGACGATGCGCGGCTTCAGCGCGGCATTGATTTGATTGTCAGCACCAAAGGGTTTGCGTACGCTCCCACAGCGCGTAACGTGTTCAGCCGCGACTTTTTGCCACCGCTGAGTGAACGGGTGCGCAGTTTGGCTTAGAGCTTCACGCCGGCACCCTTGACAGCAGGCCCCAGCACGGCAACCTGGTCTTTGACGAAGCTGGCAAAGCTCGCCGAGCTGGTTGGCACCGCTGTGATCCCCAAGTCAAGCAGACGCTTTTTGATGTCAGGCATCGCAAGAACCTCATTGCAGGCGGTGTTAATGCGTGCGGCGATGTCGGCTGGTAGCTTGGCTGGGGCCGTCATACCGAAAAAGTTTTCCAGCACCAGCTTGCGGTAGCCAAACTCGACCACGCTGGGCACCTCAGGCAGCAGCGGCGAGCGCGCGGCCGAAGTGACAGCCAGCGGCACCAGTTGTCCACTTTTGAAAAACGGCAGGTACGAGGTGATGACATCAATGCCCACCGGAATGATGCCGCTGATGAGGTCGGTAGTCATCGGCGCGCCGCCCCGGTAGGGCACGTGCACCAAGTTCACGCCAGTGGCTTGCTTCATCAGTTCGCCGTGGATATGGCCGATTGAGCCTGGGCCGCCCGAGCCAAAATCAAGCCGCCCCGCCTTGCGCGCCTGCGCTTCCAGATCGGGCAGCGTCTTGATCGGCACGCCAGGGTTGGCCATCACCACCAGCGGGGCCGAGCCCAGATAGGCGACGTGGCTGAAGGCCTCCACCGGGTCGTAGGGTAGCTTCTCCAGCGTGAAAGGGCCCAGCGCAATCGGCGTGGTGTTGGAAAGCATGAAGGTGTAACCATCGGGTGCAGCCTGCGCGACCAGCGCCCCGCCAATCGTGCCTCCCGCACCGGGTTTGTTGTCCACAATCACACTTTGGCCCAGCTTTTTAGTCAACTGCTCGGCCATGATGCGCGCCACCAGATCGCTGGAGCCGCCAGGCGGGAAGGTGACCACGATTTTGATCGGCTTGTCCGGCCATGCTGCCCATGCGGGCAAGGCCAGTGTGGCAGCCGCAGCGCTCAGGGCTTTCAAGCCAACGCGGCGTGTGTAGAGCTTGCTCATGGCGTTTTCCTTTGAGAGTGAAGATCAAAAACCAACACGATCACTGCTTGCAATTCTGATGCCACCGCAGTGCTCAAGCACCTTCGGCATAAAATTAACCCACCGGTTAATTTTTGACTCGATTATCGGGATTTTAACCAGATTTACAACAAATAACGCGTCTAGCTCTTGTAAAATATGCACAAGTAGCTCCTATTTATATAGCACATTTATCCAATCGAGTGATACTGCTGACGCTGAATCCAACAAACTAAACGTCAATATTCCCCGCCCGCAGCGCATTGCTCTCGATGAACTCGCGCCGGGGCTCGACCTCATCACCCATCAGCATGGTGAAGACGCGGTCGGCTTCGATGGCGTCGTCGATCTGCACGCGCAGCAGGCGGCGCACGGTCGGGTCCATGGTGGTTTCCCACAGCTGCGCGGGGTTCATCTCGCCCAGGCCCTTGTAGCGCTGGCGAGCGGTGGCGCGTTCGGCTTCGCCGATCAGCCAGCGCATGGCCTGGCGGAAGTCGCCGACCTTTTCTTCCTTCTGCCGCTCGCCTTCGCCGCGAAGGGCCTTGGCGCCCTCGCTGAGCAGGCCGCGGAAGGTGTCGGCCGCCGTGGACAGGGCCGCATAGTCGGCGCCGTGCACAAAGTCCTGCGTGATCACGCTGCTCTTGATGTTGCCGTGCAGGCGGCGGCTGATGCGCAGCAGATGCTTGTCGGTGCGCTCGTCGAACTGGGCTTCCACCGTGGCGTCGTGCAGCGTGGCCTGCAGCGCAGCGCGCTGGCTTCGGCGGCGGCGGCGTTGTCCAGGTCAAGCGTCAGGCCGTTGGTGATGTCGCGCAGGGCCTCCACGTCCATCCAGTTGGCCAAACGGTTCATGACATGGGTGGCCACCACGTACTTGGTGGCCAGGGCTTCCAGTGCGTCGCCGGTCAGGGCTTCGCGGCGGGGCGTGGTGTCGCCT
>JANOTO010000313.1:0-8226 GCA_031416395.1 Rhodoferax sp.
GATCTGGCGACTGGTGACGTACTTGCCTTCGCGGCCGGCCAGCGGGCTGGTGTTGACGCAGAAGTTCATCGTCAGCGTGGGCTCGTCTACCTTGAGCATCGGCAGCGGCATCGGCGTGATCGGGTCGGTGATGGTGACACCAATGCCAATGTCGGTCAGACCATTGATCAGCACGATTTCACCGGGGCCGGCTTCATCGGTCTGCACGCGCTCCAGGCCCTGAAAGGTCAAGACTTGGTTGATACGGCCCTTCACAGCTTTACCGTCCGGGCCCTCCATCACCACCACGTCCATCATTGGCCGGACGGTGCCCTGGCTGATGCGGCCAACGCCGATGCGGCCCACGAACGTCGAGAAATCAAGCGCAGAGATCTGCAATTGCAGCGGCGCAGCCGGGTCACCCAACTGGTGCGGCACGTGCTCAAGAATGGTGTTGAACAGGGCCGACATGTCGGGGCCCCACTGCTCGTTGGGCTCGCCCTCGACCAGCGACGACCAGCCGTTGATGCCTGAGGCGTAGACCACGGGGAAATCCAGCTGTTCGTCGGTCGCGCCAAGCTTGTCGAACAAATCGAATGCCGCGTTGACGACGTAATCAGGGCGCGCACCGGGCTTGTCGACCTTGTTCACCACCAGAATCGGCTTCAAGCCCAACGCGAGTGCTTTCTTCGTGACGAAACGGGTCTGCGGCATGGGGCCTTCTTGCGCGTCGATCAGCAGCACAACGCCGTCAACCATGCTCAAAGCACGCTCGACTTCGCCACCGAAGTCCGCGTGGCCGGGCGTGTCGACGATGTTGATGTGGGTGCCTTCCCAAGTAACCGCGCAGTTCTTGGCCAGAATCGTGATGCCACGTTCTTTTTCAATCGCGTTGTTGTCCATCACGGTGTCGACGACTTTTTCGTGCTGAGCAAAGGTGCCAGACTGGCGCAGCAGCTGATCCACCATGGTGGTTTTACCGTGGTCAACGTGGGCGATGATCGCGATGTTGCGAATTTGTTTATGGGCCATTTTTTCTACTCCTAAAGTCTTCAAAACTGTCTGATAAATCGATTAAATTTCTATGCTGTCTGGCTGTTGTTGCTGGGCAACCTCGGTGGGACTCAAAAGCCGCCCTGGAATCAATTCGCCCGCCGTGATATGGCCACTGCCAAGCAAGGCGCGACCGGTTTCGCCATTCGCCGCAGGTCCGTAAACCGCCACTTGCGCGCAATCCGCCCACGCACCTCGCCTGCGAACACCACTCAAAAACCTGCCCGCATTCTCCGCATCCAGTGTGACGGCCAGATGCCCGGCCAACAAGCTGTCCACAGGCTTCAAACATGCCATACGCTCATCCTCGGTCATCGCCTCAAGCTGCGCCAGTGTGACGCACTGAGACACCTCATATCCGCCTGTTGCCGTGCGGCGCAACGCGCTCAAATGCGCGCCACAACCCAAAGCTTCTCCAATGTCCTCGCCGAGCGTTCTGATGTAGGTGCCTTTGCTGCACTTCACCGTCAGCTTCAAGCTGTCTTGCGCAGCATCCGTGGGCACAAACGTCACGCCCAGTTCGTAAATCGTCACGTCCCGCGCTGCCCGCTCAATCTCAACGCCAGCCCTGGCATATTCATACAAGGGCCTTCCATCTTTCTTCAATGCGCTGTACATCGGCGGCGTCTGGGAAATCGCCCCAGTAAACAGCTTTGTCACCCGGTCAATATCGTCCTGCGTTACCTTAACGGCGCGCTGCTCGACTACATCCCCTTCGGCATCTGCCGTACTGGTTTTCACACCCAGTTTGGCAATCGCTTCATAACACTTATCTGCGTCCAACTGCAATTGGCTGAACTTGGTCGCCGCACCAAAACACAGCGGCAACACGCCTGTTGCTAAGGGATCCAGAGTTCCGGTATGTCCGGCCTTCTCGGCGCGCAACAGCCACTTGGCTTTTTGCAGTGCGTCATTGCTCGACCAGCCGATTGGCTTGTCCAGTAACAGCACCCCGTGCACGGGGCGCCTGGGCAGCTTGCCCCCACGCTCCACCGCTGCGCGGGTCGCTGCCCCCCGAGGGGGCCGCATTTCGCCTCGGGGCGGCCCAGCGGCGAAACCCGCGACACGATCGTTAAGCACGACCGAATCCCTGCCCCCCAAGGAGGCCTTCGCACCTTGGGGTGACCTGGCATCGCTCATCTTTACTCTTCAGGCTCGTTTTTGGAACGAGAAGCAACCGCTTGCGCGATCAATGCATTCATGTCGGCTGCACGCTCCGTGGTGCGGTCAAACACAAAATGCAGTGTGGGCACGGTGTGGATGTGCAAGCGCTTGAACAGGCCTGCGCGCAGAAAGCCAGCGGCCTGATTCAAACCTTCCTGACAGGCCACCGAATCACCGGCGAGCAGACTGAAGAAAACTTTGGCGTGCGCGTAATCGGGCGTGACCTCCACCGCCTGGATCGTCACCATCCCGACCCTCGGGTCTTTCAACTCGCGCGCGATCAACTCCGTCAGATCGCGCTGGATTTGATCGGCAACCTTGAAGGCGCGGTTGGGGGTGGCTGCTTTTCTGCGCACGATTCAGGTCATGTCCATTAAAGCGTACGGGCAACTTCACGAATCTCGAAGAACTCCAGCACGTCACCCTCTTGGATGTCGTTGTAGTTCTTGATGTTCAAGCCGCATTCGAAGCTCTCTTTGACTTCCTTCGCATCGTCTTTGAAGCGCTTGAGCGAGTCAAGTTCACCTGTGAAGATGACGACGTTCTCGCGCAGCAAACGCAAGCGCGCCGTGCGACGAACCACACCGGCGGTGACCATACAACCGGCAATCGAGCCGATCTTGGAGACCTTGAACACCTGGCGAATCTCGGCTGTACCGATGACTTCTTCCTTCTTGTCCGGCGTCAACATGCCCGACATGGCGAGTTTGAGCTCGTCCACCGCGTCGTAAATGATGTCGTAGTAGCGAATGTCCACGCCGTTGTTTTCGGCCAGCTTGCGCGCGCCTGCATCAGCACGGGTGTTGAAACCGATGATGACGGCTTTGGAGGCAATCGCCAGATTCACGTCGGACTCGCTGATCGCACCTACGGCCGTGTAGACCATTTGCACTTTGACCTCGTCGGTCGAGAGCTTGAGCAACGATTGCGCCAGCGCTTCTTGCGAGCCTTGCACGTCGGCTTTGACAATGATCGGCACGAGCTTGACTTCGCCTGCTGTCATGTCGGAGAACATGTTCTCCAGCTTGGCAGCTTGCTGCTTGGCCAGCTTGGTGTTGCGGAACTTGCCGGCGCGGTAGGTGGCGATTTCACGGGCGCGGCGCTCGTCTGCCATCACCATGAATTCGTCACCTGCTTGCGGTACTTCGGTCAAGCCCTGGATCTCGACCGGGATGGATGGACCGGCCGTTTTGATGGTTTTGCCGTTTTCATCCAGCATGGCGCGAACGCGACCAAACGTTTGGCCTGCCAGCACCACATCGCCGGTTTTGAGCGTGCCCGATTGCACCAGGATGGTGGCGACCGGGCCACGACCTTTGTCCAAACGCGCTTCGATCACCAGGCCTTTGGCCATGGCGTTGACAGGCGCGCGCAGCTCCAGCACCTCGGCTTGCAGCAGCACTTGCTCTAGCAGCGCATCGATACCAGCACCAGTTTTGGCGGACACAGGCACGAACGGCGACTCACCGCCAAATTCTTCGGGCACGACTTCTTCAACCACCAGCTCGTTTTTCACGCGCTCTGGGTTGGAATCGGGCTTGTCAATCTTGTTGATGGCAACCACGATCGGTACACCCGCCGCTTTGGCGTGCTTGATCGCCTCTTTGGTTTGCGGCATGACGCCGTCGTCTGCTGCGACCACCAGAATCACGATGTCAGTGGCCTTGGCGCCGCGCGCGCGCATGGCCGTGAAGGCCTCGTGCCCGGGGGTGTCCAAGAACGAAATCATGCCGCGCGGTGTTTCCACATGGTACGCACCAATGTGCTGGGTGATACCACCGGCTTCGCCCGACGCGACCTTGGCGGTGCGGATGTAGTCCAGCAGCGACGTTTTTCCGTGGTCAACGTGGCCCATCACCGTGACAACGGGCGCACGTGGCAACAACTCAGCATCTTGCTGCAATACTTCATCTTCGGTGAATGCTTCAGGGTCATCCAGTGAGGCGACGATGGCCTTGTGGCCCATCTCTTCGACCAGAATCATCGCGGTGTCTTGATCCAGCGGCTGGTTGATGGTGACCATCTGGCCCAGCTTCATCAGGTGCTTGATGACCTCTGATGCCTTGACGGCCATCTTGTGGGCCAGCTCAGCCACGGTGATCGTCTCGGGCACGTGCACTTCAAAAATGCGTGCTTCGACGGCTTGCGCCGGGGCGTGGTCATCACGATCACGATCATTGCTGCCGCGACGACCCCGTGGGCCTGCGCGCCAGTTGGTGGAGCGCCCGGCACCCGCGCCGGTATCGCCGCGCGTAGGGATACCTTTTTTCTTGGCTGGGTCGCCGGCCCAACTGCTGGAAAGCTTGGCAGACTTAACTTCCTTGCCGGCGCCTCCAGGCGCTGCACCCGTGGCGGCAGCGCCGCCGGGTCGGGCGGGTTTGGCCTGGGTTGAGCCTGCCGCAGGCTTGTGCAGCGTGCCCTTTTTGGCGGCGTCTGCGGCTGCTTTAGCGGCGGCAGGTGTAGCGATTTCAACTTTTTTCGGTGGCGGGGGTGCCTTTTTGGCCGGTGCCGACATCATCAAGCGAATGGCCGCAGCCTCAGCTTCGGCTTTGCGTCTGCGATCACCCAAATCAACTGCGCGGGCGGCATCTTCAGCGGCTTGCACTTTGGAGTCGGCTGCCGCCTTGTCGCGCGCTTCAGTTTGCGCCTGCGCCAATGCGGTTTCTTTTTCCTGAGCCAAGGCTTTGGCAGAAACTTCAGCCGCTTTAGACGCTTCGGTCTTGACCGCGCCAGAATTCACCGCCTCGTGCGCTGCAGCGGTCTTTTGCGCCTCGATGGCCAAGGCAGTGGCGCGGTCAGCCGCATCGCGTGCGCGCTGCTCCTGCTGTTCGCGCTCTAAGCGGCGTTGAACCAGCTCTTCTTCCTGACGGCGAATCAGCTCGGCCTGGCGGCGCGCTTCTTCTTCGCGCCGGGCAAGCTCAGCGCTGTCGATGATCGGTGCTGCAACGGTTTCCTCGACCGGCTCTGCAACCGCTTCAGCAGGCGCATCGGCGCCTTCTTCGCGGCGCACAAACGTACGCATTTTTTTAGTAGCGACAGGAATGGTACGCACTTTGCCGGTGGCATCTGCCTGCTTGATTTCGGTGGTCGATTTTTTCACCAGCGTAATCTTCTTGCGCTCAGGGCTGGCCGTGCCGTGGCTCACCTGCAAGTGCGTCAACAGACTGTGCTTGTCCGCATCTGTCAGCGTGTCGGTGGTTGCCAGCTTGGGCACACCTGCAGACTGCAACTGCTCAAGCAGCGTAGTGGTTGATTTTTTGAGTTCGGCGGCAAACTCGGCGACGGTCGTACTGGACATTTGTGATGTAACCTCTAAATTCTGCGTTCATGACCATTACTCTTGAGAAGCGGCGTCATTGGCAAACCAATGCTCGCGGGCTTTCATGATCATGGCTTTGGCATCCGGCTCGGATTGGCCAGTAATTTCGATCAGCTCGTCGACGGCCAGGTCGGCCAAGTCATCGCGGGTGTGCACGCCACCATCAGCCAGCTTGCCAATCAGCGCAGGCGTCAAGCCCTCTAGATCGCGCAAGTCCTGCGAAACCTCGTCAACGCTTTCTTCGTGGGCGATTTCCATCGTCAGCAAAGCATCTTTGGCGCGGGTGCGCAGCTCGTTGACGGTGTCTTCGTCGAAACTCTCGATCTCCAGCATCTCCTGCAATGGCACATAGGCCACTTCTTCCAAACTGGTGAAGCCTTCGGCGATCAGAATGTCCGCGATCTCCTCGTCCACATCGAGTTTTTCCATGAACAGCTTGCGGCCTGAGTCGGTCTCGGTCGCCTGCTTCTGGGCGGACTCAGCGGCATCCATGATGTTGATCTTCCAACCGGTGAGCTCGGATGCCAGGCGCACGTTTTGCCCGCCGCGACCGATGGCAATCGCCAGATTTTCTTCATCCACGACGACATCCATCGCATGGCGCTCTTCGTCCACGACGATGCTGGAGACATTGGCTGGTGCCAGCGCGCCAATCACGAACTGTGCGGGGTCTTCGCTCCACAAAACAATGTCAACCCGCTCGCCTGCCAATTCGGTGGTCACGCCATTCACGCGAGTGCCGCGCACTCCGACGCAGGTGCCAATGGGGTCTACGCGCTTGTCGTGCGAGAGTACGGCAATCTTGGCGCGAGAGCCAGGATCGCGCGCGCAGGATTTAATCTCCAGCAGGCCTTGCTCGATCTCGGGCACTTCACTGCGGAACAGCTCGATCATGAACTCGGGGGCCGAGCGCGACAGGATGATCGGCGCACCACGCAGCGTCAAATCCACTTCCATGATCATGGCGCGCACCCGGTCGCCCGAGCGCAGGTTTTCTTTGGGGATCATCTCGCCACGGCGCAAGCGGCCTTCCACTCGGCCGCTCTCCACGATTACATCGCCCTTGTCCATACGCTTGACGGTGCCAACAAAGATGTTATCGCCGCGTGACATGAAGTCATTGAGCAGCATTTCGCGCTCCGCATCGCGGATTTTTTGCAGAATGACCTGCTTGGCTGCCATGGCACCGATGCGGCCAATCGGCACCGATTCAATCGTCTCTTCAATGTATTCATCGACTTCGATGTCGTCGATCTGCTCTTTGGCTTCAAACAGCAAAATCTCTTGATCTGGCAATTGCAAACCCGCCTCATCGGGCACCACGTGCCAACGGCGGAAAGTCTCGTAAGCGCCCGTGTCACGGTCAACCGCCACACGGATGTCCACATCGCCCTGGTGCAATTTCTTGGTGGCTTGGGCCAACGCAGCTTCAACGGCCGCAAAAACCACATCCCTCTCCACGCTTTTTTCGCGTGAGATCGCCTCGACCAGCATTAACATTTCGCGATTCATGCCATGACTCTCCTAGTTCAGTCTCAATCTAAATCTCAATCCACACGTATCCGTGTTGTCAATCTGCAGTAAGCGGCGTGTCGTCCTTGACACCCCGGCCCTTAAAACTCACGATGGGCGCCAAACGCGCTTCCCGCAATTCATCCAGCGTAAAACCCAAAGCCTGCAGCGGTGCGGGCACTCTCTTTTTGCTGACCCGCTGGCCGGGCTTGACCACCGGCTCATCGCTCCAGACGATTTGCCAACCCATTACGCCCCCATTTGCGCCATCCGTACCCACAACGCGCTCCAGCGTGCCGCGAAACTTCTTGCGCGTGGCGTTGACTTGCCCGCCCGCCGCCGCAGCGCCAATCGGCGCTTTGAGCGATACATCAATCACATGACCGACGAATCGCTCGAAATCCTTTTCATGTCGCAAAGGACGATCAATACCGGGTGAAGACACCTCCAGCCGCTTGTACTCAGCCCCCTCCACTTCCAGCGCAAACTGCAGCTGGCGAGTGACTTTTTCGCAGTCTTCTACTGTGACAAACAACTCCGGTGTGGCGCCGAGCAAGTCAATCGTGATGCGCAGCAAACCGCCAGCGGAGCGCTCGATCTCCACCAGGTCGTAACCTAAGCCGGCTACGGTTTGCTCGACGATTTCCTGAACTGCCACTGGTCCCCTCGCTCCAAATCAACCCAATGATTCCATTTCTAAGTCATTCGCGAAGTAGGCGCACCGACAAAGACAGTGCTTTAGCACGGCTAGGAGGTGCAACAACCTTCACGGATGACTTGGAAATGGAATGACTGAAAAACAATCGCCCAAAAAAAACGGGCGGTAAATACCCGCCCGTTTGGTCGTGAGCTTTGGATTATATCCCAAATCAGTGTGAAGCGGCTACCAGAGTTCGCGTGTAACCATGCACTGGCGCTTGGAGTACCTGTTCAACCGTGCCGGACTCCACGATCTCGCCCTCGCGCATCACCATCACGTGGTGCGCCATGGCGCGGATGACCGATACATCGTGGGTAATCAGCAAATAGCTCAAACCTCGCTCGCGCTGTAGCCTTTGCAGCATTTGCAGCACCTGCTTTTGAATCGTCACATCCAAGGCACTGGTGGGCTCATCAAGCACCAGCAACTGAGGTTCGACGATCAAGGCGCGAGCAATAGCCAAGCGCTGACGTTGACCACCTGAGAACTCATGGGGATA
>JANOTO010000314.1:0-2616 GCA_031416395.1 Rhodoferax sp.
ACCCACAGACTTGATCGATCGCTATCGCCGATGAGGCCGGGATGACTGGCGAAGCGTGGACTTGGGGTTTTGCCACATCAAGGGGGAGCCCGTAGGGCGGAGGACAGTCGCGTAGCTACTCACTCCGGCCTCGTCGGCACACCCACGGAGGAACCCGGTTTCTGGTTTTCAGAACCAGTGGTTGAGAACCATTATCAACAACGCAAAATCAATAGCCAATCCCAATTCAGGGCATTGAAGCTGCCAATTAGACGCAGGCCCTCAACTGGGCTAACCTCGTCTCGTTTTGGCAGGATTGCGCAGCGTGCAAAGCGCGAGGTGGTCTGGCCCAAAGCCAACGCGTTTGATTTTTAACCCTAAGGAGATTTCCATGGCAGCACTCAAAGGCTCCAAGACGGAAGACAACCTGAAAGCCGCCTTCGCAGGCGAGTCACAGGCCAACCGCCGCTATTTGTACTTCGCGAACAAGGCCGACGTTGAAGGCCAGCCAGACGTGGCAGCCCTGTTCCGCTCCACCGCAGAAGGTGAGACCGGCCACGCGCACGGCCATCTGGAATGGCTTGAGACTTGTGGCGACCCCGCCACCGGTATGCCGTTTGGCGCAACCCGTGACAACCTCAAATCGGCCGTGGCCGGTGAGACCCACGAGTACACCGACATGTACCCCGGCATGGCCAAAACGGCCCGTGACGAGAAGCATGACGAAGTGGCTGACTGGTTTGAGACGCTGGCAAAGGCCGAGCGTTCACACGCCAACCGCTATGCCAAGGCACTCGCTGAACTGGTGGATTGATCTTTATTGATTCGTCTTTCTTGGGCGCTCCGGCTTAAACAGTTGCAGCGCCCAATGCAGAACAATCAATCACCTGCGACTAAAAAATATGGCAACCGAAGGAAATCTCTCAGCCCCCACCCGTCACCCCATCGACTGGAAAGGGCCTGACTATTACAACGAAGAAAAGACGTTCCACGAAATGGAGCGAATCTTCGACATCTGCCACGGCTGCAGGCGCTGCGTCAGTCTGTGCGGCTCGTTCCCGACACTGTTCGATCTGGTGGACAACAGCAAGACGCTGGAAGTCGATGGTGTTGACAAAAAAGACTACTGGAAAGTGGTCGATCAATGCTACCTGTGCGACCTGTGCTACCTCACCAAATGCCCTTACGTGCCGCCTCACGAGTTCAACCTGGATTTTCCGCACACCATGCTGCGCGCCAAGGCGATCAAGTTCAAAAAAGGTGATGTAGGTTTTGGCGAGAAGCTGCTGGCCTCAACCGATGTACATGGCCAAATTGCAGGCATTCCCATCGTGGTTCAGACTGTGAATGCGGTGAACAAAACGGCAGCGGCGCGCAGCGTGATGGAGTCCGCCTTGGGCGTTGACAAAGATGCCTGGCTGCCCGCATTGGCGACCCGGAAGTTTCGCCACAAGACGCCCAAAGCCAAAGCCACTGTTGTCAATGCCGGTGCTAAGACACCCGGCAAGGTTGCGATTTACGCTACGTGTTACATCAACTACAACGAACCCGGCATTGGGCATGATCTGCTCAAAATTCTCGACCACAATGACGTGCCTTATGTGATCGTGGAGAAGGAAAAATGCTGCGGTATGCCCAAGCTGGAATTGGGCGACCTGGACTCGGTGAACGCGACCAAAGAAGCCAATATCCCCGTGCTGGCCAAGTACGCGAAAGACGGCTACGCGATTCTGGCGGCAGTACCCAGTTGCGCCCTGATGTTCAAGCAGGAAATCCCGCTGATGTACCCCGCAGATGGTGATGTACAGCTTGTCAAAGAAGCCATGTGGGACCCGTTTGAATATTTGATGCAGCGCAAGCGCGATGGCCTGCTTAAAGTCGATTTCCCCGTGCCCTTGGGCAAAATCAGTTACCAAATCCCCTGCCATGGCCGCGTGCAGAACATCGGCAAAAAAACCGAAGAAATGCTAAAGATGGTGCCTGGCACCAGCGTGCACACGCATGAGCGCTGCTCGGGCCACGCGGGTACGTTTGGCGTGAAGAAGGCGACGCACCAGCAGGCCATGAAGATAGGCAAGCCGCTGTTCAAAGCTATGGCGAATCACAAAGACGGCGGCTTGCCCGATGTGATCAGCTCCGACTGCCCGCTGGGTGGGCATCACATTTCGCAAGGGTTTGAAGTGAACGCGCTTGGCGCCGTGCCACAAAAACATCCGCTGACCTTGATTCGTGAGGCTTATGGACTCGCTTAGCCAAGGCTTCGCTCTGGGCCTCACCTAAACTTATTACGACTATGACTATGACCATCACACGCGACAGCCTGATGTCCCTTGAGGCCTACAGCAAATACCGCAAAGAGAACAAGCCCGCCATCATGGCGCACCGCAAGCTGCGCAGCGTGCGATTGGGTGAAAACTTGAACTTGCAGTTTGAATCCGAGACCACACTGCGTTATCAGATTCAGGAGATGCTGCGCATCGAAAAAGTGTTTGAGGAAGAAGGCATCCAGCAGGAGTTGGACGCTTATGTGCCGCTCTTGCCCACGGGCCACAACTGGAAGGGCACGCTGCTGCTCGAATACCCTGATGTGAACGAGCGCAAACGCGAACTCGCGCGCCTGATCGGTATCGAAGACCG
>JANOTO010000315.1:0-4149 GCA_031416395.1 Rhodoferax sp.
ATAGCCCGCTTCATTGAGTTTGAGGCAAAAGTCCACGTCATTGAAGGCCACCTTGAGGTGTACTTCGTCCAACCCGGCGACTTGCTCATACACTGATTTTCGAACCAGCAAACAGGCCGCCGTGACTCCAGAGAGCACCTGTGTTAACACCGCGCGGCCAAAGTAGCCTGGGTCATCGCGCTGGATGCCCCAATGCGCGTGACCCGCTACGCCTCCGAGCCCAATGATGACCCCGCCATGCTGAAGCGTATCGTTCGGGTACCACAGCCGGGCACCCACCGCGCCGACACCGGGGCGAAGGACGAGCCCGACCATTTCGCCAAGCCAGTCAGGCGCAATCACTTCAATGTCGTTGTTGATCAGGCCGATCAATTCACCTTTGGACTGCGCAACCGCCCGGTTGTTCAGCGCGGCGTAATTGAATTCGCTGTCATCCCGAATCACGCGAATCCGCTCGTGCTGATTCAGCTCAGAAAAATAGGCGAGGGCGGCAGGATCGTCGGAGCCGTTGTCGATCAGCAAAATTTCATAGTTTTGGTAGGTCGTTTTTTCCAGAATACTGCTTATGCACTGCCGCACTAACTCCAGCGCGTTGCGGGTCGGGATGATCAGGCTCACCAGCGGCAGCACCTCGGGAAGAGACGGGTGGACCCGGTAAAACCCGTTGGGCAGGCTCTCGATCCGCCCTCCGATGTTGCTGGCGGCGAGAAAGTCCGACAGGGCGCGATGGCCGGCCTTCTGGGCATAAGATTTTTCACCGGGTGCCAGCGCCGTGCTGCCAGGCAGGATTCGCCAGTGATAAAGAACCCGTGGAATGTGCACGATCTGGTTGGGCAGGAGTTTCAACACACATCGCAGTGCAAGGTCGTAATCCTGCGAGCCCTCATAACCCAGCCGAAATCCACCGACTTCCTCCAGCAGCGCGCGCCGGTACACCCCCAAATGGCTGATCATGTTTTGCGACAAAAACAGCTCAAGATTCCAGTCGCTTTTGAAGTATGGGTCGCAGCGCTTACCGTCCAAGCCAATTTTGTCTTCGTCCGAATAGAAAATCGACGCAGCTCGATTGCGGTTGATGGCCTCCGCCATCCAGTACAAGGCATCGCTTGAAATGACATCGTCGTGATCAAGAAGCGCCACAAACTCGCCTGTGGCAAGCGTCAACGCTGAATTGGATGCCGCAACGATATGGCCGTTTTGCGGGCGCAGAACTACCTTGATGCGCTTGTCTTGCACCTCCAAACTACGCAGATAACTCAGAATTTCCGGGTCAGATGAGGCATCGTCCGCAATGCACAGCTCCCAGTTTGGATAGAGCTGGGCGCGTACTGAGTCAACGGCTTCTTTCAGAAACTGTAATGGCGGGTTGTAGACCGGCATGACCACTGAAATGACAGGCCTGTAAGCCATTTGCGCAATCTTCAACGTCAGTGCATCGGACTTTTCTGCGGCCGCAGCAGGCTCAGCAGATCGCTCGACCAACGTGCTGTACGGGCTAGTGTTTATCGGCGACCCGCTCAACCTCTTGCGTAGAAAATTCAAGACCCCCGTCAGTCCCTCAGTGCGACGAACTTCAAGCAGCCGCCTCATTCTCCTCATGCCGGCTTGAAACCAGGCGCGCTGCCGCAACCGACTGGTTGACTCGCGCAAGGGGCGGGTAACTCGCCAACTGCGGCTGCTGTAAACGGCAGCCAGGTCGTGCGTCTTTTGGGCAAGCGCGCTGGCGGTTTCTTCGGCCAGTCGGCTCAGCGATTCAATACGCTGATCTTGCTGCTGTGATGCAAGCAGCGCCTGCGCCGCCAATGCCGCTTCACGCTCAACCAACGTTGTTTCCCTTTGAGCAACGAGCGATTCTTGCTGCGTCAAAGCCGATTGCCGTTGTTTCAGTGCATGTTCTTGGTTGATGGCATCTGACACTCTGGTCGATATAGAGATCTCTTGTTGTGCCAGGGCCAAGGCACGTTGCGCCTGGGCATCGTTCAAGTGCGCAATTGCCTCGCGCAACTGCAAAGTTTCATCTTGCGCATAGGTCAGTCTTTGCTGTGTGTCGGCCAAGCGCGCTTCAACTTCCGGATGCGACCAAACCCGATGCATGATTTGCCCAATTTGCTCACGGCTCCAAACGGTCTCCCATTTCTGATAGACGTTGGCAGATGCCGCACCCGCCGCTCCCGCATCAGAATGCACGCCCGAGCTTTCATGAATGCGATACGCACCACTGACGCCTGGCAGATGGACCATCGGCGCCAGTTTTGCGAGTTGCAGCCAGAAATCCCAATCCTCGTAGCGGTCGAGCGATTCGTCAAAACGGCATCCCCGCGCAAGAACCTTGGCGCTAAATAGCACCGCGTGGATGGGCATCAGATTCCCTGCCATTTGCCGTATCGCATCGAACGGCAGGTCAAACGTCTGGCCCAGCGGTTTGCCTTCAAGGTCCACCAAGCTGATGCCCGTGTAAATTGCCAAAGCATTGGGCTGCAGGGCCGATGCGTGAGCCAAGCGGGCGATGTGCCCCGGCATTAGCCAATCGTCGTCGTCCAGAAACAGAAAGAAACTGCCTTGCGCGTGTTCCATGGCCCGGTTGGCGCAGCGACTGCGCAAGAGGGGCGCATCGGTCGTGACCAGTCGCAGGTTGAACGGGCCACATTTAGGCGGTAAAGGCCTGTGACCTGGTACTGCCGCCACCACCACGACCTCTATGTTTGGATAGGTTTGGAGCGCCACCGAGTCCAGCGCTTCGCTCAGAAACTCTCGATCCATGCTTCGAACAAGGATCGATATGAGAGGCGTTTGTTGCGATAAGGGTGCCGCATTCAGTGGCAGGCCGGGTGACACCGATGTGAACAAATTGCGCACACCGGCCTGGTCTATTTCGCTTCCTGTGACAACCCAATAGGCCTCAGCCGCCTGGATATCACGAGGCAGCGTGTAAGTGCGGTATCGGTTTAGTGCTTGAATGTGCCTTAAGTAATCTTGCTGAGCCAATTGCGACTCAAAACAGCGCATCGCGGCTTCCTTGGTGGCTAGAAAACCCGTGATATCGAGTAGATGATTTGGGCGCAATGGGGAGCCCACTTCGTAAAACGCCAAGCGAACGTGGGGTTTGCTCCGCCGCACTGACTCCATCGCCAGCCATGTGGTTTGCCGATGGTCAGGGTGGATTTCCCAGGGTGATGGTGCATTCAACAGGTCTGTACCCGTGCGATCAATGTGACTCACAAGTCTTTGAACTAGCTCTTCAGAGTAGCGCAAGCCCCGGTCTGGAAGGCTCCAAAACTCCGGCTCGCCGTAGCCAAGCACTTTTGCTGCAGCTCGCGATTCATTCGCCCGCCCGCTTGCGTCGCCAAAGCGGGAGCCGTCGGTCAGAATGACCACTTTAACCGGCACACCCGCGCGAACATGGCTGGCAATTGCACCGCCGCAGCCGAATACTTCGTCATCCGGGTGCGGTGCCAGCACCAAGGCGGCCTGGGCTGGGAAGCTGGCTATTGCCGTGTAGGGGATAAGGTCTGATTCCAATGGACTTTAGATGCAACGAGGTGGAAGATCCTGGCAGCCCAGGTCAACAAGGTTTAATGATAACGACCCCATAGAGCCATCGTCAGAGCGGTCAGCGAGGTGAGAGCAAACAGCGAAATGGTCGGGGCCGCAATCCACTGGCGTAGTGGCGGTTGTTGTGACGCGGGACCGCTCATCGCATAACCCAAAAGGATCGCGGGTACGACGAAATAGCGCCCCTGAACCCCGGTAATCATGGTTGCCGGATGAGGTGTCCAGGTCACCACCATCGCCAAGAATACGAGGCCAGTACTTGCGACGCAAAGTCCAACCAAAAGCAACCTCGTACCCCAGTCCTTTTGCAGCGTAGAAATGGAAACCGATGCCAGCGCGCAAAGGGCAAGACCCGACCACAGCGTTGGGTAGAAATACCCTGCGAGGTGAGTGTCCAGCCACCCCAAAATTCCAATGAACGAGCGGTTGTAGAAAGTGAAGTTAACGTTGTCGGTCACAGAAGCCCAAACGATTCTAAAAAAGGCCGCAGGGTCAGCCGCGTACTGCATCAGCAATTGCGTGGTGGTGTGGTTGCGCACAACGCGCGGGTCATTCGTGGTTTGCAAGGCGAAAAGCACCCATCCCAGCGCAGCGGCG
>JANOTO010000316.1:0-10601 GCA_031416395.1 Rhodoferax sp.
AACCAGGTACCGTTGGCCTGCGTCAGAGTACTGACAAGATGGATGTCACGCAAACGCTCTAGGAGCGAAATTCCACAGGCTTGTGATAAAAAAACAAGGCGGAGGGTTTCCCGTCCGCCTTGCCTTTCAGAGCTTAAGGAATATTCAAACCAGCATCACAGCACCGACGCGGTGTAGGTCACTCGACCGTTGTAGGTACCGGCCGCAACCACGCTGGTGTTGCTGTAGTTGAAGCTGTAAACCGCGGTTTGGTTAACAACACCTGCAACAGGCGTCAAAGTGGCGGCGGCCGCATCGACCGTGGGGTGAATCAGGGCACCCACTACGGTTGGCGCAATCTGCGTCCAGGGGATCGTTTGTGCGCCGTTGGTCAGGCCACCAGCCGTGCCCGTGGAGCCGAAGGTCACGTTGCCGCCGTTGCCCAACACCCTGGCATTGATTGCGCCGCCGGTGCTGACGCCCGCAATCGGCAAGCCGGAGGTCACGTCAGCAGCCAGCAATGTGAAGTCAACACGATCAATGGTAGCAACGTCAGTAAACGCCGTGCCGGTGCCGACTTGCAAAAAGAGAACCTTCGGCACGATCACGCGGAAATCCAGGCGGGCGGTGGCAGTCAGGGCGCCTGCGCCGGTGGTGATGTCGGACTCAGCGTGGGCTGAGAAAGCGGCTGCAACAGCAGCAAGAACGATGAGTTGTTTAGCGAATTTCATGATGTTTCCTTGTCACTGAGCCCACTGACTTAGTCGGCTGATGATCTGTATAAGCAATCGACGTGCCAACTTTTCCGACGTAAAAGCGTGAAGGTTCTCACGCTAAATTGGAAGGCGATCCGACCGTTTTATTCGATTTACGGATTTCATTGCAAAATGCGACATCAACTCTATCAATCATTGCAATTTGCGAATATTTTGGTAGACTGAGCCGATGCCTAACACGCAAATCGCCTCCCTCTTCCCTGGGCTTCGCGTGCTGATCGTTGAAGACCTGATCGCCCTGGCCATTCAGTACCGCACCTTGGCCGCGCGGCTTGACGTCCATGTCAGCACCGCAGGAACCCTGTCTGAGGCAATGCGCCAGGTGCCGCTGGGGCCTTGGCACGCGGCGCTTATAGATTTGAATTTGCCCGATGGCAGCGGCTTTGAGGTGATGCAGGCGCTGCTGCGCGCTTACCCGACGTGCTCGGTGGTGGTGATCACCGGTGAAGAATCGCTGGACAACGCAGTGCGGGCATCAAAGGCCGGTGCCTTTGACTTCCTCCAGAAGCCGGTCGAGGCGGAGCGGCTATTGGTCACCTTGCGCAACGCGCTGCACGCATCGCGCATGAGCCAACGAGTGGCCACCCTGCAAACGGCAGCACCCACTCACTTCGAGCAGTTCATTGGTCAAAGTGCAGAGATGCAAGCGGTTTACCGCATGATTGAAACCGTGGCCGCCAGCAATGCGCCGGTCTGCATTTCAGGCGAATCTGGTACAGGCAAAGAACTGGTGGCCTTGGCGATTCATACCCGCAGTGCGCGCCGGCACAAAAAACTGGTCACCGTCAACAGCGCGGCTATCCCCAGGGAGTTGATCGAGAGTGAGCTGTTTGGCCACGTCAAAGGCGCATTCACCGGGGCAAGCGCCGACCGACCGGGCGTGTTCCAGGAGGCCGACCAAGGCACGCTGTTTTTGGACGAAATTGCCGAGCTGGACTTGGGCGCGCAGGCCAAATTGCTGCGCGTGCTGCAAACCGGCGAGGTCAAGCGACTGGGCGAAGACAAGACCCGCATTGTAGATGTGCGCATCGTTTGCGCGACGCACCGGGACTTGCGGGCGCGGGTGCGCTCAGGCGAGTTTCGGGAAGATCTGTTTTACCGCCTGTATGTGGTGCCCATCGAATTACCGCCTTTGCGCAGCCGGGGCGATGATGTGCTGCTGATCGCGAATGAACTGCTGTTGCGCTACGCAAAGGAAGATGGCAAGCGGTTTCGCAGCTTCAGCAACGATGCGCTGACCGCACTGCGCGCCTACGCGTGGCCAGGCAATGTACGCGAGTTGATCAATGTGATCCGTGCGCTGGTGGCACTCAATGACGCCATCGAGGTGCAAGCCAGCATGCTGCCGCTCGAACTGCGCCAGACCAGCGTGTTGCGGCTCACCCCGCGCCAGGCCAGCGTTCGCGCATTGCCAAACTCGCTGCCGACGGCACCGGGTGATGAAGTTCCCTGGTTCGCGCAAACGTTCGAAAGCAGCGGTTTTAAGGAATCGCCTGCGCTAGGACCTGCGGCATCTGTGGCTGCGCAATCGGCTGCCCTCACCACGCCAGCGCCCCTGGTTGCGACAGCCCCGGTCAGTCTTGCCAGTTTTGACCGCGCCAAAGTCAGGCCGCTGCTGGAGATTGAACGCGAGGTGGTGGACTATGCCCTGCGCGCCTTTGGCGGCAATGTGGCGCAGGCAGCGCGCGCGCTGCAGGTCAACCCCTCCACGCTCTATCGAAAAATCCAGCTTTGGACAGCCATGGGCGAGGTGGCGCAGGAGCGCACCCTCGTGTCCGCGCGCGATCCCGATATCAACGCGACGGCACTGTTGGCTGGTATTGAAATGCAACAGCCCGGCTCCGCATTCAATGATGTTTTGGGCGCCACGCGCAGCTATAAAGGCCAGTGTGCACTTGTGGTTGACGACCAGCGCGTGAACCAGTTGCTGGCCAAACATTTGCTGCAACTGCTGGGCTTTGAGGTCAACGTGGCAGATGATGGCGAGCAGGCGGTGCTGGCGGTGCAGGCAGGCCGATTTGACGTGGTGCTGATGGACCTGCAGATGCCGACCATGGATGGCTGGCAAGCGACGCATCTCATCCGGCAATGGGAGCAGAGCCAGGCTAAAACTCGCGTCCCCATCATTGCGCTGACCGCCCACTCAGAAAGCGCGAGCCGCGAGCTGGACTCGTCAAACGGAATTGACGGTTACCTCACCAAGCCGCTGACCCAGCTAGCGCTGCAAACGGCTTTGCAAGCGACCCACCTGGGCCTCCCGGCTGCGGACGGCAGCCCCGTCAATCGGCAGCAGTTGCTCGGGCGTTTGGGGCAGGATGAAGCGGCTTTGAGGGACATGGTGAAGGCTTTTTCTATCGATCTGCGCAAATGTCTGAAACACACCTTGGAGGGGGTGCAATCGCAGGACTGGGCGTCAGTCTGCGCACAGGCGCATGGACTTAAGGGGCTGCTGTCAAGCATGACCGCCGAGGCCGCCGCCGCAGATGCCCACGCCCTGGAGCTGGCAGCGCGCTCGGGTGACGCGGTTGGCGCAAAAGCCGCGTTCTCAGGACTTTCGGCGTCAGCCAATCTTGCCTCTGATGCTGTGCAAAGCTGGTGAGCGCCGTCGACCGATCTAAGGAGTTGCGGTTGAACTCTAGAATCTCCCAAACCCGACACCATGGCTGACGCATCCCCACTTCCCGCCGCTAGTGAACCGAGCGAGCCCCAGCACACCCAGGAGCTCGAGCGTCTGACCCGTGAAAACGAGATGTTGCGTTTGGCTGTGCAGGAGATGCCGCACGGCTTGAGCGTGCTGGATTGCCAAGACCGGATCGTTTTTACCAACCACCGGATCGCGAGTATCTGGGGGGTTCCGCAATCGCTGGTTGAGCCTGGCACGACGTTTCAAACCTTTATGGCCAACGCGTCTGCCACCGAGACCGAAGCGAGCCGGCAGCAACCCAAACCACCCAAAGGCAGTGTGGGCTTGCGTCGGCGCGAATGGGTGCTGGGCGATGGTCGCAACATTGAAGTGACGGTGACGCGCCTGGCCGATGGCAGCACGATCGCTGTGCATGAAGACATTACCGAGCAGCGCCGTGGTGAGGCGCGTATTGCCTTTCATGCGCGCCACGACCCGCTCACCGCCCTGCCCAACCGACTGGCCATGCGTGATGAGCTCAAGCGCCAGTTGGTTCGCAATACACGCGGTGAAGAGCTGGCGGTGCTGTGTTTGGATCTGGACCGCTTCAAGATCGTCAACGACATGTTTGGCCATGCGGTGGGTGATCTGCTGTTGACCCAAGGGGCGGACCGCATGCGTGCTTGCGCGCGCGGCACCGACTACGTGGCGCGGATGGGGGGTGACGAGTTTGCGGTGTTCCAGTGCGGCACACAGCAGCCCGTCAGTGCCACCGCGCTGGCAAATCGACTGATTGCAGCTTTGAGCGAGCCGTTTGATTTGGACGGCCAAGTCGCCCAGATCGGTGCCAGCATCGGTATTGCCCTGGCTCCATTTGATGGAGAGAGCCCGGATGCCCTGCTCAAAAACGCAGACCTGGCGCTGTACCGCGCCAAAGCTGCCGGGCGCGGCACGCTGCGCTTTTTCGAGCCCGCCATGGACGCACATGCCCAAAAGCGCCGCGCGCTGGAGGGCGATCTGCGCGAGGCGCTGGCCCTGGGTCAACTTCACCTGATCTATCAGCCGCAGGTTAACGTCAAAACCTTGCAGGTCAGCGGTGTCGAGGCGCTGTTGCGCTGGGCACACCCCACGCGCGGCAATATGCCGCCCGTGGAATTCATTCCCCTTGCTGAAGAGACCGGGCTGATCGTGCCAATTGGCGCCTGGGTGCTGGCGCAGGCCTGCCGCGATGCCGCGCTGTGGCCCGAGCACGTGCGCGTGGCGGTCAACGTGTCAGCCGTGCAATTCACCCGCCGGGCGCTTCTGAGCGAAGTGACCGCAGCGCTGAATGATGCGGGACTGAACGCGCGGCGGCTTGAGATTGAAATCACCGAATCAGTCTTGCTGCAAGACCAGAAACAGGCGCTGGGCCTGCTTGCCGAGCTACGCGCGCAGGGCGTGCGGGTGGCGATGGACGACTTTGGCACCGGCTACTCGTCACTGAGCTACTTGCGCAGCTTCGCGTTTGACCGCATCAAGATCGACCGCTCTTTCGTGCATGACGTCGACCACAACCCGGAGGCGCGCGCTATTGTGCGGGCCATTGCCGGGCTGGGTGCCAACCTGGGCATGGCGGTGACGGCCGAGGGTGTGGAGACGCTCGCGCAGCTCGAGGTGATGCGCGATGAAGCGTGTACCGAAGTGCAGGGCTATCTGTTCAGCCCGCCCCGGCCTGCTTCTGAGATTGCAGGGATCATTGCCAACATCGCCACAAGACAATGGACTTGATCCAGAGCAACCATTCCAAAGTTAACCATGTTTGAACGCATCGCTTATGTCAGCCGCGCTCTGCCCTCCACCGGCACGCGCGAGGTCTATGACATCGTGCGCGTTGCGAACAACCGCAACGCCGAGTTGGGCCTCACCGGAGCCCTCGTTTTTCTGGATGGCTATTTTCTGCAAGTGATTGAAGGCTTACCTGGCCCGCTGCACGAGCGCTTTGCCATCATCGCTGCTGACCCGCGGCACACCGAGGTGTCAGTTCGCCTGTCCACCCAGATCACCGTGCTGGCATTCCCAGAGACTTGGATGGCACTGCGCCAGGGCGACGCAGTTCTGGAGGCCACCAAGCGGGCGTTTGACTACCAGCCGGGCTTCCCCACTCATGAATTTGATGGCGACAAGCTGGTCGCTTTTGCCTTGGCTTGCTGCATGGCGCACTCATCTGGTTGATCTAAAAATATTAACTCTTAGGTTAATTTTAGTCGTCAGATCCGTATTTTGAGTGAAAATATCAATAAAATAGGCCTCTAGCTCTCTAACAACATATAAATGTTGCTATTTATTTCATAGTAAATGTAGGCTGTTGAACAGGCGCTTGTTGATCCATATCAAAGCCATTTGCAGTAAACGCCCTTAGCCTTGTGGCATGCAAAATGCCCAACTCACGCTCCTACCCGTTTTCGGGCCGCATAGCTTGCGTGATGACACCGCACCCAGCCAGATAACCCGATTTGACGACCCGCAGGAGTGGGCTGTTTTCAGCCGACGCTGTGGTGACACAACCGATGGTGCCGTCGAACACTGGGAATCCCAAGTCATCGTGCGCGGCATGCACTGCTCTGCCTGCGCCTTCACGCTGGAGCAGGCGCTGCTGGGCGTGCGGGGCGTGGTGTCGGCGCGCGTCAGCTCTGCCAGTGGGCGCGCCAGCATCACCTGGTCGGCGGCACTCACGCGCCCGTCTGAGTGGCTGGCCGCACCGCTCGTTGTGGGGTACCAGCTATTGCCAGCGTCTGATGCGTTTGCGCAAACTGGCAGCCGCCAGGAGTCGCGCCTGGCGCTGTGGCGTTGGCTGGTGGCCGGGTTTTGCATGATGCAGGTGATGATGTACGCGGTGCCCGGCTACTTCGCGCAACCGGGAGAGATCACACCTGACATTGAAAAGCTGCTGCGCTGGGCCTCCTGGGTGCTCAGCCTGCCCGTGGTGCTGTTCTCCTGCGGGCCGTTTTTTGGCAATGCATGGCGTGACTTGAGGCGGCGCAGCATCAGCATGGATTTGCCAGTGGCATTGGGTATCGCAGTGACCTTTGCTGTCAGCAGCGCCGCCACGTTCGAGCCGAACGGCTGGTGGGGCAAGGAGGTCTACTTTGACTCTCTCACGATGTTCGTTTTCTTTCTGCTCACGGGGCGCTGGTTGGAGCAGCGCCTGCGCGTCCGAACTGCGGGTTCGCTGGAGGCGCTGATGCAACGCTTGCCGGACACCGTGGAGCGCTTGGGGCTCGACGGCAAATTCTCGCGAGTTGCAGTGCGGCGCTTGAACGTGGGCGACGTGATCCGCGTGTTGCCGGGCGAGGCTTTCCCGGCAGACGGCACCCTGATGACGGGCGACACATTTGCCGACGAAGCATTGATGACGGGTGAGTCGCAGCCCGTAGAGCGCGCAGCGGGCAGCATCGTCATGGCCGGCAGCTACAACGTGGCAAACGCCGTGCAAGTGCGCGTGGATCAACTGGGAGCCGCTACACGCTACGCCCAGATCGTGGCGCTGATGGCACAGGCCTCCACCGACAAGCCGCGTCTGGCCGTGCTGGCTGATCGAGTTGCCAAACCTTTTTTAGTCTTCGTTTTGCTGGCGGCGGCTTTTGCCGTGGTATTTTGGTGGTCTACCGACCCGGCCCGCGCTTTGATGGCGGCTGTCGCTGTGCTGGTCGTCACCTGCCCCTGCGCGCTGTCGTTGGCCACGCCCACGGCGATGTTGACCTCGGCGGGGCTGCTGGCGCGCCACGGCGTGCTGGTGCGGCGCATACAGGCGATTGAATCCTTAGCCAGCGTTAACACCGTCATTTTTGACAAGACTGGCACCTTGACCGACGCGACACTTGGCTTGCGCGCCTTGCATGTGCGAGACGGCATCACATCGGCGCAGGCGCTGCAAATCGCTGCCAGCCTGGCGCAACACTCGCTACACCCCGTATCGCGCGCGCTGGTGGGAGCGGCCAGCGGCGCGGCTTTTATCCCTCTAATTAATGTGAAGGCGTTGGCTGGCATGGGGTTGGAGGGCGAGCCCGACGACCCGAAGGCGTTTAACTGCGTGGGTTCGTTGCGCCTGGGCTCAGCACGATTCTGCAATATCGAAGGACCAGCTGACGCGGGAGTTAACGATGCAACGCAGGTCTACCTCGCCGATAGCCAAGGCTGGCTGGCCAGTTTTGAGCTTGACGAGGTGGTTCGCCCCGATGCGGGCAAAACCATCGCCGCGCTGAAGGCGATGGGCATTGCCGTACAAATGCTCTCGGGTGACCGCAAGGTCGCGGCCACCCGTGTAGCCCACCAACTTGGTCTGCTTTCGGTACAAGGCGACTGCACACCCCAAACCAAGCTGGCGCACTTGCAGCAACTTCAACAACAGGGGCACAAAGTGCTCATGGTGGGCGATGGCTTGAACGACGGCCCGGTTTTGGCGGGTGCCGATGTGTCTCTGGCGGTGGGCATGGCCGTGCCGCTGGCGCAGGCCCAGTGTGATTTTGTGATGCCGGGTGCGCAATTGATGATGTTGCCCGCAATGCTCCTCCAAGCGCAGCGCACGATGCGCGTGGTGCGCCAAAACCTGGCGTGGGCCGCCACCTACAACGCCGTGTGCGTGCCGTTGGCACTGGCGGGCTGGCTGCCAGCGTGGTTGGCGGGGCTGGGCATGGCCGCAAGTTCACTGCTGGTGATTGCCAATGCGGCGCGGCTGTCCAGACCCTTCTCCTCCCGCGTAACACGGCAAGCCTGATGGACATCCTGTTTCTGCTGGTTCCCCTGTCCGTACTGCTGGCGCTGGCAGTTATGGGCGTGCTGGCTTGGGCGGTGTGGTCAGGCCAGTTTGAAGAGCTGGAGAGCGAAGGTCAGCGGATTTTTCGGCCGGATGCCGTTCCGGCGGTCGAAATTGCAAAAAACAAGCCCGAAAGTACACAAGCTTGATCCATGTCAATACGCGGCGCTACGGTCGTCTGCAAACTCATGGCTAGCCTGAAAAGAGGATTTCAATGAGCGCCGTATTACCCACACCTGACATCGCCAACGTCGCCTTTCCTACCCAACGCACCTGGGCCGCATCCAAAGCCACCGTCTACAACGACAAAATTGTTCGTCAATTTACTGTGATGGCCGTCGTCTGGGGCGTGGTCAGCATGCTGGTGGGCGTGTTCATCGCGGCGCAGATGGCCTGGCCAGAACTTAACTTTGGCATCTCGTGGCTGTCGTTTGGGCGGCTGCGCCCGTTGCACACCAATGCGGCGATTTTTGCCTTTGGCGGCTGCGCGCTGTTTGCCACCAGCTACCACGTGGTGCAACGCACCTGCCAGACGCGCATCATCTCCGACAAGCTGGCCGCGTTTCACTTCTGGGGCTGGCAGGCGGTGATCGTGGCCGCTGCGGTGTCTTTGCCGATGGGCTTCACGCGCGGCAAGGAATATGCCGAGCTGGAGTGGCCGATTGCGATTCTGATTGCGCTGACCTGGGTTGCCTACGCCATCGTCTTCTTCGGCACTGTCGGCATTCGCAAGGTCAGGCACATTTACGTCGCCAACTGGTTTTACGGCGCGTTCATCATTGCGGTGGCGATGCTGCACATCGTCAACGCTGCTGTGGTGCCTGCGGGCTGGATGAAGTCGTACTCGGCCTACGCGGGCGTGCAAGACGCGATGGTGCAGTGGTGGTATGGGCACAACGCGGTGGGCTTCTTGCTCACTGCGGGTTTTTTGGGCATCGTCTACTACTTCATCCCCAAGCAGGCCGAGCGGCCAGTCTATTCCTACCGGCTGTCCATCGTTCACTTCTGGGCGTTGATCTTTACCTACATGTGGGCCGGGCCGCACCACCTGCACTACACCGCCCTGCCCGACTGGACGCAATCGCTCGGCGTGGTGTTCTCGCTCATCCTGCTGGCCCCCAGCTGGGGCGGCATGATCAATGGCGTAATGACGCTCTCGGGCGCGTGGCACAAGCTGCGTGACGATGCGATCCTGCGCTTCATGATTGTGGCGCTGTCGTTCTACGGCATCGCTACCTTTGAAGGGCCGATGCTCTCGATCAAGACGGTCAACGCGTTGTCGCACTACACCGACTGGAACGTGGCCCATGTGCATGGTGGCACGCTGGGCTGGGTCGGCTTTATCTCGATGGGCGCGCTGTATTACCTGGTGCCGCGCCTGTTCGGGCAGCCCAAAATGCACAGCGTCAAAGCGATTGAGCTGCACTTCTGGATCGCCACGATGGGCATCGTGCTGTACATCGCTGCGATGTGGATTGCCGGCGTGATGCAGGGCCTGATGTGGCGCGCCATCAACCCTGATGGTTCACTGACTTACACCTTTACTGAAAGCGTCAAGGCGACGTTTCCCTTCTATGTGGTGCGCTTCTTTGGCGGTGTGCTTTACCTTGGCGGCATGTTGATCATGGCCTGGAACGTCGCCCAAACAGCTTGGGCAGGCAAGCCCGTCAACGCCGCCATCCCCATTGGCCCCGCTGGCCTGGCCCACGCTTAACAACAGCTTGAAAGACGACTCGCATGGCATTCACCCACGAAAAAGTAGAAACCAACAACACGCTGATGATCGTATTGATTCTGATCGTGCTGGCGGTGGGCGGCCTGGTGGAGATCGTGCCACTGTTCTTCCAGAAATCCACCACCCAGCCGATCAAAGGCATCGTGCCGGATACGCCCTTGAAAGTGGTGGGGCGCGACATTTATGTGCGCGAGGGCTGCTACAACTGCCATTCGCAGATGATCCGCCCGCTGGTGGCCGAGACGCTGCGCTACGGCCACTACTCGGTAGCTGGTGAGTTCGTCTACGACCACCCGTTTCAATGGGGCAGCAAGCGCACCGGACCAGACTTACACCGCATCGGCGGCAAATACAGTGACGACTGGCAGCGCCAGCACTTGATTGCCCCGCGTGATCTGGTGCCCGAGTCGATTATGCCGGCCTACCCCTGGCTGGAGAAAACCCCGGCAGATCATGAGTCGATTCAAGCCCACATGCGCGCGTTGCGCATCGTCGGTGTGCCGTACACCGATGCCCAAATTGCCAACGCGCCAGCCGAGGTGAAAGGCAAAACCGAGCTGGACGCGCTGGTGGCTTACTTGCAGGGTCTAGGCCTTGCCTTGAAATAAATCGAGCGTGAAAGAGGCAACACATGGACATCAACATTCTTCGCATCGGGGTGACGGTTGCAGGCTTTGTGCTCTTCATCGGCATCCT
>JANOTO010000317.1:0-4159 GCA_031416395.1 Rhodoferax sp.
GCATCCATCGCTGCGCCGTTGCTTGTGGCGCAACCCAAGCTCGAAAAATCCAAAGTCAGCATTGCGGTGGGTGGCAAGGCCTCGTTCTACTACCTGCCCCTGACGATTGCCGACCAGTTGGGATACTTCAGGACTGAAGGCCTGGACGTGGAGATCATCGACTTCGCCGGGGGCATACCCGCGTTGCAGGCGGTTCAGGCAGGCTCTGCAGACGTGGTCAGCGGCGCCTACGAGCACACCATCAGTCTGCAAAGTAGAAGCCAGTTCTTCCAGGCCTTTGTGTTGTTCGGGCGCGCTCCGGCCATCGCCATAGGGGTGTCCACCAAAACCATGCCAGGCTACAAAAATCTGGGCGATTTGCGGGCCAAGAAAATTGGGGTCAGTTCGCCAGGTTCGTCCACCAACATGATTGTGAACCTGCTGCTCGGACGCGCTGGCATCAAATCCGAAGACGTGAATTTTGTTGGCGTGGGCACGGCGGGCGCTGCATTGACGGCGATGCGTTCGGGCCAGATTGATGCGCTGAGCAATATCGACCCCGTCATGACTATGCTGGAGCAAAAAGGCGATGTGCGCATCATTTGCGACACCCGCACACTCAAAGGCACAGCCGAGGTTTTTGGCGGTGCCATGCCAGCGGGCTGCCTCTACGCGCCGACTGAATTCTTGAAGAAAAACCCAAACACAGCGCAGGCCTTGACCAACGCGATTGTGCACAGCCTCAAATGGCTGCAAACAGCCGGGCCGGGTGACATTCTGAAGACCGTGCCTGAATCCTATTTGCTGGGCGATCGTGGCTTGTACCTCGCATCCTTCAACAAGGTGCATGAGGCCATCGCCATTGATGGGCTGATCCCAGAAGAGGGCACCAAAACTGCACTGCGCGCGCTGATGAGCGTTGAGCCCTCACTGAAGGCTGACAGAATCGTCTTGGGCAGAACCTACACCAATGAGTTTGCACGCAAGGCGAAAGAGAAATTCAAGGCCTGAAATAAACGCTAGATTGCTACACTAAATATAGCAAACTATGTATATTATTCGAGAGCTAGAGGCTAAAAATAATCACAATCGCGTAAAAAGCCATCGGAAGCGACTAAAAAGCACTCAAAATTGGCTAATATTACTACAATTGTGGTAAATTGAGCGCTTCGATGTCAGGTCCAAGTCGAACGCCTGAATCAGCGCTTGGACTTCTTGCTTGCTGCGCGCGCATTGCGGCGTGCAGGTACGGCTTTGGAGGGTGTTGCCGAACGCGCCGCTGGCTTCGCGCTGGCGGGCAGTTGAAGCACAATTTGCTGGCCCATTTTGAACGCACCGCCTACCGAAGTTTTGTTCCATTGCGCCACGCTGGACGGTGCCACGTCATAGCGTTTTGCAACGCTGGCCACGGTTTCATTTTTACCTGCCCGGATGACATTGCGTCGCAAAATGCCTTCGGGTGACAGGGCGATCTGGCCGTGGTCTGCGACTTGCACCGTCACGTCGCGCTCGATGCGATTTCCTCGTGGCACCAGCAGCGCGGACCCGCTTTGGATCATGACGCGTGGCGGAATGTTGTTGGCATTCCGCAATTCGCTCTCTGTCATACCCACTTTTTTGGCGGCATCGGCGGTTCGCATAGTTGATGGTGCAACCCACACCGTCCAGCTGGCCAACTGAGTGCCATTGCTCTTGTTGAGGTTGCGCTGAAATATCGCCGCTTGATCCCACGGCAGCAAAATCTGCGGAATGCCCGCCGCCAGGATCACCGGGCGGTTGACTGAGGGGTTCAGCGCCTTGAAGTCGTCCACCGATACTTCGGCCAGTTTGGCAGCAACCGCCACATCGATGTCGCGGGTGATGGATACGGTCTGGAAGAACGGATGATTCTCGATCAGCGGCAGGCTTGAGTTGAGCGTCTGCGGTGCCGCCACAATGTTCTTGACGGCCTGCAGCTTGGGCACGTAGTAGCGCGTCTCATTGGGCATGCTCAGGTCGAGGTAGCCGGTGCCCAAGTTTTCCCTTTTGTTCTTGGCGATGGCTCGGCCCACGCTGCCCTCGCCCCAGTTATAGGCGGCCAGCGCAAGGTGCCAGTCGCCAAACATGCCGTGGAGTTTTTGCAGGTAGTCCAGCGCGGCGCGGGTGGAAGCCAGCACATCGCGGCGATCATCGCGAAAAGCGTTTTGCTTGAGTTCAAAGTGCCTGCCCGTGGCCGGCATGAACTGCCACATCCCCGCTGCTTTGGCACTGGACACGGCTTGCGGGTTGAACGCACTCTCGACAAACGGCAGCAGCGCAAGTTCTGTCGGCATGTTTCGCAACTCAAGCTCTTCAACGATGTGAAACAGGTATTTGCGCGAGCGCTCCGTCATGCGAAAAATATAGTCGGGCCGGGTGGTGTACCACTGCTCCCGGTCTGCCACAAGTTCACTCGTCAAGTTTGGCATGGCAAAGCCGCGTCGGATGCGCTCCCACAGGTCTGCCGGTGCGGCAAGTTGCATCACACCCTGGCGCGAGGCTTCTCTGGCCGAGATGGGTGCCATGGGACCTGTGGGGAAGATGGGCTCAAGCGCGGCTGATGCGCCGGGTGGTGCTGTGCCGACCCGCGCTGCGCTGGAAGTTGTCGGCGCTATCGGAGCTGACGACGCATGTGAAGGCGCAATGGCCGGAGTTGATGCAGCGGCTGTACTGGGCAATTCCGGCGGGGTGCTAGCGCATCCTACAAGCACCAATAACAGCGCTAGATAGAATCGAGAAGGCCGTGTCGTCGTTGGAAACTGTGAGTGAAGCGGCAAAGCAGAGGGCAAGGCAAAGGAAAAAATGGATGGCTGGCGCATGAGTGGTCGGATTATAGGTTTGCACGATTGGTTCCAAACGCCACCGGGGCGGTACCTGCTAGCGTGGGAGCAGGCGCAGTTGGATGCGACGGTTGCAGACATGTTTGGCTACCACGCTTTGCAGTTGGGCCTGCCTGAGCTCAATGCACTGCACGCCAACCGCATGCCCCATCGATGGATGGCCAATTCATCGGGGGTGGATGCGACAGCCCAGTCAACGCTTCACGGGCAGCGGGTCGCGCTGATGACTGACTTCGCGGCCCTGCCGTTTCCTGCTAACAGCCTGGATTTAATCGTGCTGCCCCACACGCTGGAGCTGCACGGTGAGCCCCATGCCGCGTTACGCGAAGTGGAGCGCGTGCTGGTGCCTGAAGGCCGCGTGGTAGTCATCGGTTTCAACCCGGCCAGCCTGTGGGGGCTGCGCCAGCGGCGTGCGCATCTTTACCAGAGCATGGGTTTTGGCGAGCTTTTCATGCCCGATGTCGGCGACTTCATCGGTTACCGACGCATGCGCGATTGGCTGCGGCTGCTGAGTTTTGAAGTAGAAGTGGGCCGTTTTGGCTGCTACCGATCTGCCGTTCGCGGCGACAAGTGGCTGAATCGCCTGAGTTGGATGGACAAGGCCGGTGCACGCTGGTGGCCGATTTTTGGGGCTGTTTATTTTCTGGTGGCTGTCAAGCGAGTGCGCGGAATGCGACTTGTGTCCCCAGTCTGGAAGAGTGTGCCAAGCCGTTCCGGTGCGCCGGCGACGGTCACGGGCTCACTGTTCGAATCTCCGCGCAACACCAAACTTAAGCAAGAGGAGGAAAGCGATTGAACGCTGCTACTGAAATTGATGCTGGATCCATCACTGGAATTAAGACCGTTACCATCTACACCGATGGTGCCTGCAAGGGTAACCCGGGCCCTGGAGGATGGGGCGTGTTGCTGTTGTCTGGCGATACCGAAAAAGAGCTTTTTGGTGGCGAACTCGCCACCACCAACAATCGCATGGAACTGACAGCCGTGATTGAGGCTCTTACTGCCTTGAAACGGCCTTGCAAAGTCACTTTGTTTTTAGACAGCGAGTACGTGCGTAAAGGAATCACCGAATGGATTCATGGCTGGAAGGCCCGGGGTTGGCGAACGGCGGCCAGGCAGCCCGTCAAAAATGTCGAGCTTTGGCAGAAGCTGGATGCGGTGGTGATTCAGTCGGGCCATCAGATCACCTGGAAGTGGGTCAAGGGCCACGCCGGAGACCCTGGCAATGAGCGGGCCGATGCGCTTGCGAACCGAGGGGTTGAGTTGGCCCTCGGGAGGCGCTGAGTTTCAAGGCGTCGGTCAACCGCCTGCACTGCACGTCA
>JANOTO010000318.1:0-18894 GCA_031416395.1 Rhodoferax sp.
ACACCGCCCACCAGAAAGCCTGGGTTCAACCCGGCATCTTCCAATATCCACGCTAGCATCGCCGTCGTCGTCGTTTTGCCATGGGTTCCAGCCATCGCCAGCACGTGGCGGCCATACAGCACGTTTTCAGCCAACCACTGCGGGCCGCTGGTGTAGCGCGCGCCTGCGCTCAAGATCACCTCCATCAGCGGGAACTTCGGGCTACCGTCGGGCAAGCGCGCGCGGCTGACGACATTACCGATGACGAACACGTCGGGCTTCAGCGTCAGTTGATCCGCGCCAAAACCCTCCATGAGTTCGATGCCGAGAGCGCCAAGTTGGTCGCTCATCGGCGGATACACCCCGGTATCGCAACCCGTCACTTGATGCCCCGCCTCCCGCGCCAGCGCCGCCAAACCGCCCATGAAGGTGCCGCAGATACCCAGAATATGAATGTGCATCGATCAATTTTAGTTTTATCAACGGCGACACATACAGGCTCGAAGGAAATCGAAGCCGCCCTACACTACGAGCGCTGTCCCAAATTCTCATTGCTCGCCGCAACCACACCGTGACTTTCGAAATTGCCGCCACCGCCGCCCGCCTAATCGTGGAGGAAGGCCTGGAATACGGGCCAGCAAAACGGCGTGCGTTGAAAAAACTGGGACTCTCGGGCCGTGCAGCGCTCCCAAACAATGATGAAATTGAGCAGGAGGTGATTGATTACCTTGCTCTCTTTTGTGCGGATACCCAACCCGGCGAGCTGCGTGCCTTGCGCAAACTGGCGCTGGTCTGGATGGAGCGGATGGCGCAGTTTCGCCCCCATTTGAGCGGAGCCGTCTGGCGCGGCACTGCCACGCGGCTGAACGACATCTACATTCAAATGTTCTGTGATGACTCTAAATCCGCTGAGATCGCCTTGATTGACTACCGCGTGCGGTACGTGCCGCGCTCGGTGACGGGTTTTAATGGCGAGACGGTCGATGCGCTTAGCGTGCACAGCTTTTGCGAGGGCTTGAAGGAAGAAGTTGGCGTGCACTTGATGGTGTACGACCATGACGATTTGCGCGGCGCGCTCAAACTTGATGCGAAAGGTCGCACGGCACGTGGCGACTTGGTTGCAGTTCGTCGTTTGTTGGGCTGATTCAAATGGCGAATCCCTCCAATTTAAACCGCCGCAGGCTGCTTATTGGAGCGGCGCTGGCTTCGGGGCTCGCGGGTGCGGGCATCGCTTGGTGGCGTGAGCAAAGGCCAGCGGCCTTGGAGGATTTGCCATCCGGCACGAGTGACGCACAGGTTCTACAGGCCTTTTGGGCACTTGAGCTTGCAACACCGAGTGGCAAAAAATTGGCACTTTCATCGTTCAAGGGCAAGCCCTTGCTGATCAATTTTTGGGCCACTTGGTGCCCTCCTTGTGTCGAAGAATTGCCGCTAATTGACAGCTTCTATCAAAAAAATCTAAAGAACGGCTGGCAAGTGCTAGGATTAGCAGTTGATCAATTTGCCGCAGTCAATTCATTTTTAGGCAAGATGCCGCTCAGTTTTCCGGTTGCGTTGGCGGGCTTGGCGGGCATCGAGATGAGCAAGTCTTTGGGAAATCTCAGTGGTGGTTTGCCGTTCACGGTGGTGTTGAGCGCTAGCGGTAATATCGCACAACGTAAAATTGGCCGCATCACTCTGGAGGACTTGACTGCTTGGTCAACAATCAGTTGAAATCGATCAGGCATGATGAGTGTTGTCAAACTATCATTGCATTTTGTTACAGATAATAGCGTAATCATGATCTCGGACTGAAGTCGATCACGTTCGAGATAAGATGCTAGACATTACGTAAAAAAGAACACAATTGACTGATGTTTAAAGAAATTTGCATCGATGAAGCAGTCGTGATCTGCCGCACTCAACGTTGGAGATAGCATGGATTTACGCAAGCTTAAAACGCTCATTGATTTGGTTTCTGATTCCAATGTATCAGAGCTTGAAATCACCGAAGCCGAAGGTAAAGTGCGTATCGTCAAAGGTGGCGGCGCAATGGTGCAGAGCTATATGGCACCTGCATCAGCAGCGCAGCAAAGCTTGTCTGCTGCGCCCGCACCTTTAGTGGTTGAAGCGGCACCAATTCCCGAGGTCGCAGCCAATCACATGGTCAAGTCTCCGATGGTGGGTACGTTCTATCGCAGCGCCTCTCCGGGTGCGAAAGCCTTTGTGGAGGTTGGCGACAGTGTCAAACAGGGCGACACGATTTGCATCATCGAAGCCATGAAAATCCTCAATGAGATAGAGACTGACAAGTCAGGCACGGTGCGCCGGATACTCATCCAAAACGGTGAAGCGGTCGAGTACGGCCAGCCCCTGTTCGAAATTGAATAATCTCTGGTGCCAGTGGGCCAGCGTGGCATTGGAAATATTCACCCATGTTTAAAAAAATTCTGATCGCCAACCGCGGCGAGATCGCCCTTCGGATCCAGCGTGCATGCCGCGAGATGGGAATCAAGGCAGTCATGGTGTACTCCGAGGCGGATCGCGATGCCAAATACATCAAACTGGCCGAAGAAGCGGTTTGTATTGGGCCAGCGCCTTCAGCCCTAAGCTACCTCAACATGCCAGCCATCATTTCAGCAGCTGAAGTGACGGACGCAGAGGCGATTCACCCCGGCTACGGGTTCTTGAGCGAAAACGCGGGTTTTGCTGAGCGCGTTGAAAAAAGCGGCTTCCAGTTCATCGGCCCCACGTCAGAATCGATCCGCATCATGGGCGACAAAGTGTCGGCCAAGCAAGCGATGATCAAGGCGGGGGTGCCGTGCGTACCGGGCTCCGAAGGCGAGTTGCCGGATGACCCGGTGCAAATCCGACGCATTGCAAGAGCGGTGGGCTACCCCATCATCATCAAGGCGGCAGGCGGTGGTGGTGGGCGCGGCATGCGTGTCGTACACACAGAAGCCGCGCTGATCAACGCCGTACAAATGACCAAGGCCGAGGCGGGAAGTGCCTTCGGCAACCCGGCGGTGTACCTTGAGAAGTTTCTTCAAAACCCGCGCCATATCGAAATCCAGATCATGGCGGACAAATTCAAGAACGCGGTGTATCTGGGCGAGCGGGATTGCTCGATGCAGCGCCGCCACCAAAAAATCATCGAGGAGGCCCCAGCCCCTGGCATTCCGCGCAAGTTGATCGAGCGCGTGGGTGACCGCTGCGTGGCGGCCTGTAAAAAGATTGGCTACCGCGGCGCTGGCACCTTTGAATTTCTCTACGAAGACGGTGAGTTTTATTTCATCGAAATGAACACACGGGTCCAAGTGGAACACCCGGTGACCGAATGGGTGACGGGCGTTGATATTGTCAAAACGCAGATCATGGTGGCGGCCGGAGAAAAGCTACCTTTTACCCAGCGCCAGATCGAAATGCGTGGCCACGCCATTGAATGCCGCATCAACGCGGAAGACCCTTACAAATTTACCCCGTCGCCGGGCCGCATCACCATGTGGCACCCACCGGGAGGCCCTGGCGTGCGGGTGGATTCGCACATCTACACCAATTATTTTGTGCCCCCCAATTACGACTCGATGGTCGGTAAGTTGATTGTGCATGGCGATACGCGCGAGCAGGCACTCGCGCGCATGCGAACCGCGCTGGGTGAGACGGTGATTGAAGGTATCAACACCAATATTCCGCTGCACCGGGAGCTGATGGTAGATGCCAAATTCATGTCCGGCGGTACCAATATCCATTACCTGGAACAGTGGCTGGATCAGCACAAGCGGTGAGGTATCAAGCAAGCGATGTTTGAATTAGGTCTCATTTGTCCACAGGATAAGGTCGAAGCCCTGAGCGATGGCCTGGACGCGCTGGATGCTTTGAGCGTCAGCGTGGAAGATGCAGATGCCCATACTGATGCCGAGCAAGCCCTGTTTGGCGAGCCCGGCATGCCCGCGCCAAAAAACGGTTGGCAGCGCTCGCGCGTGCTGGCCTTGTTCGCGTCGGAGCCACTCGCGCGGGATGCGTTGGGGCTATTGCAGGTGCAAGATTTTTTTACCGGCTGCCAGGTTCTGGCGATCCGCGCGGTGCCAGACGAAGACTGGGTGCGGTTGACGCAATCGCAGTTTGCCCCGGTTGAAATAACGTCAGATTTCTGGATTGTGCCCACTTGGCACGAGCCACCCGCTGCCGCGCGGACTGTCATACGCCTTGATCCTGGGTTGGCATTTGGAACCGGCACGCACCCCACCACGCGGATGTGCCTGCGCTGGATTGCACAGATGGGTGCAGATGTGGCTGCCCGCAAACGACCTACCTGGGGCCCTGTGCTGGACTACGGTTGTGGGTCTGGCATTTTGGCTATCGGTGCCGCCAAGTTCGGCGCTCTGAACATTGATGCGGTGGATATTGACCCGGCTGCGATAGATTCCACCGTGGTTAACGCAAGTGCCAACGGTGTGGCCCTGTCGGCGGGGCTGCCGGACAAAGTGCGTGCGGACTACCAAGTGGTTTTGGCTAATATTCTGGCAACACCTTTGAAAGTGCTGGCACCGCTGCTGTGTGCCAAGGTGCAAGCGGGTGGGTATTTGGTCCTCGCGGGCATTCTGGAGCGGCAAGCACAAGAGCTGGTGGTCGCTTACCGCCCCTACCTGGCGCTGAGTGTTAGCGATTCCCAGGAGGGCTGGGTTTTAATGACAGCGCGGCGGTAGCGGTTGTTGTTGCCGAGGTTCGACACATGAGCTTGATCACGCGCTGCCCCGCCTGTCAAACTTCGTTCAGGGTGGTGCCTGACCAGCTTCGCATGTCAGAAGGCTGGGCGCGCTGCGGGCAGTGCTCTGAGATTTTCGATGCAGCATCCAGCTTGCAAGACGACTCCTCACTGACAGGCGATGGTGGAGATGTCGAAGTCAGTGTTGACGTTGATTTAAGTCCCAGCGCGGAGATTGGATCGGCGGTTGCCGTCAAAGCTGCTGCTGAATCGCCAGCCCAGCCTGCCAGGGCAACGCAAAATGTAGCAGCCCAGGAAGCGATGGCCTTGAAGACCGCGCTACAGGAAATCGTGGCCGCGCGACAAAATTTTACCGACGAAAGTGAACCGAAGAAGTCAACGGAGCCAACTGACTCTGACGGCGCAGCGAATGCAAGCAGCACAATCAACCGCTCCCAGCAGGAAACGAAAGACGAGACTGCGCCGTCGTTCCTGCGGGAGTTGCGAGATTCACCCAAGCGCTCGGTGTGGCACAAGACCTGGATTCGCACGTCGCTCGTGCTGGTGAGCGTGGCGCTTTCACTGCTGCTGGTTTTACAGATGGCGGTTCAGGAGCGAGATCGCTTGGCCACGCTTTTCCCGCAGGTTAAGCCAGCGCTCGAAGTGGTTTGCATCTATTTGAATTGCACGGTCTCGACCTTGCGGCAGATTGATTCCGTGGTGGTGGAAAGCTCAAGCTTCAGCAAAATTCGAAACGATAGTTATCGCCTGAGTTTGGCGATCAGGAACAACGCCCCCTATGAGTTGGCCATGCCCGCCCTGGAGTTGACGTTGACGGACGCGCAGGATCAGCCGTTGCTGCGGCGCGTTCTTTTCGGAGCAGAGGTCAACGTCAACAACAAGCTGAGCGCCAATTCTGAGTGGAATGGCTCGGTTGAGTTAGGTATGCGGTCTAGCGTTGGAGGAGATCGTGTCGTGGGTTACCGCGTATTGGCTTTCTATCCTTGAAAGCAGCCTACTCTTCTCCAGATAAAAAAAGCCCGATATCTTTCAACATCGGGCTTTGACGTGAGCGACAGGCGTTTTACGGCTTGGTCGCTGTCGGAAAAGGCCAAGCAGCCTGCGGGTTCAGAGTGGTCTGAGCAGCAGGAGCGGCGGGAGCAGGCGCTGCCTTGGCAGCGGGTGCTTTCGCTGCTTTCTTCGCAGCCGGCTTCTTGGCTGCTTTCTTGGCGGCTGGCTTTTTGGCAGCAGGCTTTTTGGCGGCAGCAGCTTTCTTGGCAGGCGCTTTTTTGGCAGCGGCCTTTTTGGCTGGAGCAGCTTTCTTAGCCGGCGCTTTCTTGGCCGCTGTTTTCTTTGCGGCAGCCTTTTTGGCAGGAGCGGCTTTCTTGGCAGCTACCGCTTTTTTCGCGGGAGCTGCCTTTTTAGCCGGCGCAGCTTTCTTCGCTGCTACTTTTTTAGCTGGTGCTTTTTTAGCGGTTACAGCTTTCTTTGCGGGAGCGGCCTTTTTTGCGGCCGGTTTTTTTGCAGTTGCCATTTCAATTTTCTCCTTGATCAATTAACAAAGAGCACTTCATGCGAGTTGGAGTGCATGAAGCGATTCATGGTGTTGGGCTTGATCCCAGCACCATGAACGCGGGGGCACAAACTGCCGTTGCGCTCTGCGGCGCAATCGTCAATCTGCATCATTCTTGATTTCATTCTTGAACTCGTCTTTTCAAAGTCAATCCCACGACAGGGCGCCACCAGACTGGTACTCAATCACGCGGGTCTCGAAGAAATTGCGTTCTTTCTTCAAGTCGATCATTTCGCTCATCCATGGAAACGGATTCTCCTCATTGGGGTAGAGCGCCTCCAAGCCAATCTGCGTTGCACGCCGATTGGCGATATAGCGCAGGTAGCCTTTGAACATGGATGCATTCATGCCCAGCACGCCCCGAGGCATGGTGTCTTCCGCGTAGCGGTATTCAAGCTCGACCGCTCTTTCGAAGAGCTGCTTGATTTCGGCCTTAAATTCGGCTGTCCACAGCAAGGGGTTTTCCGCTTTGAGCTGGTTGATCAGATCAATGCCGAAGTTGCAGTGCATGGACTCATCCCGCAGGATGTACTGGTATTGCTCTGCGGCCCCTGTCATCTTGTTTTGCCGACCCAGCGCCAAGATCTGGGTGAAGCCGACGTAGAAAAACAGGCCTTCCATCAGGCATGCAAAAACAATCAGTGACTTCAGCAAAGTCTGATCAGCTTGCGGCGTTCCCGTCGAGAAATTCGGATCCATGATTGCCGCAATGAACGGCAAAAGGAACTCGTCCTTGTCACGGATCGATTTCACCTCGTTGTAGGCGTTGAAGATTTCGCTTTCATCCAGGCCCAGTGATTCCACGATGTACTGGTAGGCGTGCGTGTGAATGGCCTCTTCAAACGCCTGGCGCAGCAAAAACTGCCGGCATTCAGGAGCCGTGATGTGGCGGTAAGTACCCAGCACGATGTTGTTGGCCGCCAGCGAATCTGCCGTCACGAAAAACCCGAGGTTGCGCTTGACGATGCGCCGTTCATCTTCAGTCAGGCCGTTGGGGTCTTTCCACAGTGCGATGTCGCGCGTCATGTTGACTTCTTGCGGCATCCAATGGTTGGCGCAACTTGCGAGGTATTTCTCCCAGGCCCATTTGTACTTGAACGGGACAAGTTGGTTGACATCAGTCTGCCCGTTGATGATGCGCTTGTCTGCTGCATTGACGCGCTTGGGGGCCGCTGATAATGTTGCCGAGGGCGCCGCCGACACTGTCGCGGACTTGACGGCAGGCACCGGACGCACTGCACCATCAAGTGTGCGAAAGGTGGGCATCAGTGTTTCAAGCGACGTTGAAGCCGCTATCGAGGTCAATGCAGAAAATTGAGAAGGTGACTCTGTCGCGCGGCTGCCGGATGAGCTGCGTGGCATGGAGAGTGGCGGTGCGGGCTTGACTTCTTCGTCCCAGGTCAACATAAATTATTCCAATCAACGGATTATGAGAGCAGCGAAATAAAATGAAAAGTGTTCATTCACATCGCGTGCATATTGTGTTGTTCTATCGCATCGCATTTGCGGTTTTCTGAGCTCAGCTCTGGGCTCAAAAATCACAGCTACAAATTTCATTGCAGTGCAATGGTGGGTCATTGGCAGGCCTCGCAGGTCGGGTCGTCAACGCCGCAAAATTTCACATCGGTCGCGACCAGGCTGGCCAGATGAATTTGCGATGCTGCAGCGGCGGCAACGGCGTCCAAGGCACTCATTCCGCCACCACTTTTTGATTCGCCCTGACCCGAAGACACGGCGTTCATGCGACCCGAAGCGACAGTTGATTTCTCAGCGTGAGTGGCAGACTGGGTGCGCAGGTAATAGGTGGTTTTCAAGCCGCGAATCCAGGCCAGCTTGTAGGTGTCGTCAAGCTTCTTGCCCGAAGCGCCTGCCATGTAGATGTTGAGTGACTGCGCCTGGTCGATCCACTTCTGGCGACGCGCAGCCGCCTCTACCAGCCATTGAGTTTCCACTTCAAAGGCAGTCGCGTACAGTGCCTTGATTTCGGCAGGAACTCGGTCAATCGGCCGCAGTGAACCATCAAAGTGTTTGAGGTCCATGACCATCACGTCGTCCCACAGCCCCAGGCGTTTCAGGTCGCGCACCAGCGAGGCGTTGATGATGGTGAACTCGCCCGACAGATTGGACTTGACAGACAGGTTGCCAAAGCACGGCTCGATGGACGCATCAACACCGATGATGTTCGAGATGGTGGCCGTCGGCGCGATGGCGACGCAATTCGAATTGCGCATGCCGTCGCGGGCAATTTTCTGGCGCAGGGCATCCCAGTCAAGCGTTGATGAGCGATCAACCTCAACATAGGAGGTGCAACCTGCGGCAGTGGTTGCACCACCCCGCGCTCTGGCCAACATGTCCAGCGTGTCAATCGGCAAAATTCCCTGATCCCACAGCGAGCCTTTGTAGCTGGAGTACTGCCCACGCTCACGGGCCAAATCGGTCGATGCCTGGTAGGCGTAGTAGCAAATGGCCTCCATTGACTGATCAGCAAACGTCACAGCAGCATCGCTGGCATACGGAATGCGCAACTCGTACAGGCTGTCTTGAAACGCCATGACACCCAGACCGACGGGGCGATGGCGCAAGTTGGAGTCACGCGCTTTCTTGACGGCGTAATAGTTGATGTCAATCACGTTGTCGAGCATGCGCATCGCGGTCGTGATGGTCTTTTGCAGCTTTGCGTGATCGAGCACCTTGGTGCCATCTGTTTCGCATTTCAGATGCTGCAACAGGTTGACAGACCCGAGGTTGCAAACAGCGGTTTCGGTGTCGCTGGTGTTGAGCGTAATCTCGGTACACAGGTTGGACGAATGAACCACGCCGACATGCTGCTGCGGCGAGCGCACGTTGCAGGCATCTTTGAAAGTAATCCAGGGATGGCCTGTCTCAAACAGCATGGTGAGCATCTTGCGCCACAGGTCGGCAGCCTGAACAACGCGCGCTGGTTTGATGTCCCCACGCAGTGCTTTCTCTTCGTAGGCCACGTAGGCGTGCTCGAAGTCTGCACCGAACTTGTCGTGAAGGTCGGGCACATTGTTGGGCGAGAAAAGGGTCCAGGAACCCTTCTCCATCACCCGACGCATGAACAGGTCAGGAATCCAGTTGGCCGTGTTCATGTCGTGAGTACGCCTGCGGTCATCGCCCGTGTTTTTGCGCAGCTCCAGAAACTCTTCGATGTCCAGGTGCCAGGTTTCCAGGTAGGTGCACACCGCGCCCTTGCGCTTGCCGCCCTGGTTCACAGCGACTGCCGTGTCATTGACGACTTTGAGAAAAGGCACCACGCCCTGCGATTCGCCATTGGTGCCCTTGATGTGCGAGCCCAGCGCACGGACACGCGTCCAGTCGTTGCCTAGGCCACCTGCAAACTTGGACAGCAGCGCGTTTTCTTTAATGGACTCGTAAATGCCGTCAAGGTCATCAGGTACCGTCGTCAAGTAGCAGCTGGAGAGCTGCGAACGCAAGGTGCCGCTGTTGAACAGTGTCGGCGTGCTGGACATGAAGTCAAAGCTTGACAGCACTTCATAAAATTCAATAGCGCGGGCTTCGCGGTCAATTTCGTTCAGCGACAGACCCATGGCGACACGCATAAAAAATGCTTGAGGCAGTTCAATGCGAGATTTTTCGACGTGCAGAAAGTAGCGGTCATACAGTGTTTGCAGGCCCAAGTAATCAAACTGCAAATCACGTTCCGCCTTCAGCGCGCCACCCAGCCGCTTCAAGTCAAACTGGAGCAGCTTCTCGTCCAGCAACTCGTTCTCCACGCCTCTCTTGATGAACTGGGGAAAGTACTCGGTGTAGGCCTGAGCCATGTCCGCCTGATCGACTTCCCGGCCCAGCACCTCTTTGACGATGGTGTGAAACAGCAGACGCGCGGTGACGTAGGTGTAATCGGGGTCTTTTTCGATCAGCGTACGCGCTGCCAGCACCGATGCCTTGTAGACCTCCTCCATCGGCACGCCGTCGTAAAGGTTGCGCAAGGTCTCCGCCATGATGGGCTCGGGGCTGACATCAGCGCCCAGTCCGGCGCAGGCTGCTTTGATCAGTTGATTGAGATGGCCCAGGTCGAGCACCACCCTGCGGCCTTGGTCGATGGCGTGCAGCTGGGGCGATTGGGGGACATCCCGCATGATTTTTTTGGCACGCTCCTGCGTCCGCTTTTCGCGATACAGCACGTAGGCACGGGCGATTTCGTGATGGCCGCCACGCATCAAACCCAGTTCCACTTGGTCTTGTACGTCTTCAATGTGGAAGGTGCCGCCAGCCGGACGCGACCGCATCAAGGCGCGGATCACCGCCTGAGTCAGGCCATCCACCATTTCTCGAACACTTGCCGAGGCGGCGCCCTGTGTTCCATGCACGGCCAGAAAGGCCTTCATCATGGCCACTGCAATTTTGGCGGGCACAAAGGGAACCACCGCGCCATTGCGCCGGATGATCTGGTAATGGGTGAGCGAGCTTGAGCCGGGGTCAAGCTCGGGGCTGACGCTGTCCATCGCTGTGACGCCCTGGCGGGCTGAAACGTTGGCAAAGGACAAGGGGGAAATGGGGGAGGCAGTCTGCATAGGGGTCTCGTCTTCAGTTAAATTCTTGATGGAGTCGGTGTCTGCTTCAATTTTGTTCTTGGCTCTTTTCGGTGTTTGTTTTGCTGTTGGCCTCAGCTTTTTGATTCGGGTCTGCTTAGCAGGAATACACTATATATGGGGTCAAAGCTTGGCGCAAGCCACTACCGGTAGTGTACCGGTTCGCAATTGCAAAATCGAGCTTGTCGTCGTATTTGGTAACAAACTCCTGCGTGGGCCCTGCGAAAAACTCGCAGGCGCTCAGGGAAAACACGCAGGACCCCAATCCAGCATTCTGATAAGCCGTAACCAGTCGAAGCCAGAACCAGGGTCTGATTTGCGGTCAGGGGCAATGTGCTCATGCCCGGCAACGTGGACAGTAGTGTGGCGCTGCCCGATCGCGGCACAAAGAGCCGCAAGGCTCTCGTACTGCGCGTCCTCAAACATGTCGCCCTCCAGGCCTTCCAGCTCAATGCCGATGGAGTAGTCATTGCAGTTGTCACGGCCCTGGTAGCTTGATTTCCCGGCATGCCACGCGCGCTGGAGGGTGCTGACAAATTGCCACAGTTCGCCATTGCGGCGAATGTAGAAATGCGCAGAGACCTGCGTGTTTCTGATTTGCTGAAAATACGGGTGAGACTCCCAGTCAAGCTGGTTGATGAAAAACCGCTGCACCTCATCGCCACCATAGTGACCTGGTGGCAAGCTGATCGAGTGAAGCACGATCAAGTCGATGGGTGAGCCCTCAGGGCGAGCGCCAAAATTGGGGGACGTCAGGTGACGGGCAAAGCGGTACCAGCCATCCAGCCACAGCGCTTCGGCCAGCGTGGATTCACCCCGGCTCGTCATTGGCATCGGCTGCGGGTGAAATGTCGATGTTCAACCGGGCGATACGGTAGCGAATCTGGCGCAAACTCAATCCCAGGCGGGTGGCCGCTGCCGTACGGTTGTAACCCGACTCCTGCAATGCCTTGACCAGTATTTGCCGCTCATGCTGGTCTAGATGGTCTTGCAAATCCTCGGGCAGCCCGTTTGCCAATGTAGGCGCGTGCGACAGCAGCCCATGTTGTTGGTTCGCGAGGGGTGTCGGCAACGTGTCTGGCTCGGTATCAGGCCCAGTGTCGGGGGCACTATTCCCGTACAGAGGCACAGGGCGGCTGCTTTCGTGCGCACGATCCACTTTGAGCTCATTGCCCTCACTCAGGGCGACAGCGCGATGCAGGAGGTTTTCCAACTCCCGCACATTGCCGCGCAGGGGCTCCAACGCGAGTTGCTCCAGCAGTTGGGGTGAAAGTGCAGGCTCGTTGATCCCCGCTTCAAGTGAGATGCGCTTGAGCAGGGCCTTGCACAGCGCAGGCAGGTCGCCTAGGCGCTCACGCAGCGGTGGAATCAATATCTCGATCACGTTGAGGCGGTAGTAGAGATCCTGACGGAACCGGCCCTTCTGCACCTCGCCGCCTAAGTCTTTGTGGGTCGCACTGACAATGCGAACGTTGACCGGTTCTTCCTGAATTGCACCGACCGGGCGCACGCTGCGCTCCTGAATCGCCCGCAGCAACTTCGATTGCATGGCCAGCGGCAAATCGCCAATTTCGTCCAGGAAGAGCGTGCCGCCTGAGGCCGCCTGGAAAAAGCCAATCCGATCCTGCGCGGCGCCGGTGAAGGCGCCTTTTTTGGAGCCGAAGAATTCCGATTCAAGAAGGTTCTCGGGGATAGCGCTGCAGTTCACTGCGATAAAGGCACCGCTTGAGCGATGGCTGTTGGCGTGCAAGGCTGTGGCCGCAAGCTCTTTTCCAGTGCCCGACTCGCCGCGCACCAGCACGGGTGCCATACTTTTCGCCACCCGAGCGATGCGTTCCCGCACGTTGCCCATGGCCGCCGATTCACCCACCAGCCGGGCCAGGGCGACTGCACCCGTGGGCAAGGCACTTCGGCCATTGCTGCCCGATGCGCGGCGCGCACTCTCCCGTTCTGACACACCCGGCTCAGTGGCCACAGGGGCGCTGGCAAACTGCTGGGCATCTTTCAGTGCCTGGTTGATATCCAGCACGGCAGACGCGATGACGGTACGAAACTGCTTGAGATCGACCGGCTTGGTCAGGTAGTCAAAGGCACCTGCCTTGAGCGACTCGACCGCATTTTCAGCCGATCCATAGGCTGTGATGACCACACAGCGCTCCGAGCGCTGTTCGGCCTTGATGCGTTGCAGCAGCTCCAGCCCCAAACCGTCGGGAAGACGCATGTCGGTGATGACCACGTCAAAGCGCCGCTCGGTGAGGTGTTGCCAGGCTTCTTTGACACTGCCTGCTGCTTCTACGCGAAAGCCCTCGCGCAGCAAGGTCAGCTCGTAAAGCGTGCGCAGATCGGGCTCGTCATCGACCACCAGAATGTGGGTATTGCTCTGCGAACTGCTTGAACTGGAGGTGGCAACCATGGTTTATGCCTGATTTTGTCAGATAGTAGCCGCCACTGCGGCGGCGGTTTGTGCGCGATCTCCCGCGCGAGCCGTGCGAAAGCTGATAAAAAACTCGTTGCCTGCGCGCATGCCACCGGGCGTGCTGCGTTCATTTCGCCGGTAAATGATGGTGGCACCGTGGCCATCGCAAAGCTCCCGGCAAATGTAGAGACCCAAGCCGCTGGAGCGGCTTTCAGACGAGAAAAAGGGTTCAAACAAATGGCGTTCCACTGACGGCTCCAGCGGCGGGCTATCGCTCCAGACGAACAGGGCTTCCTGCGCGTTGACGGTGGCGCCAACGCCAGTGTTCATGCCGACACTTTGCTCGGTGCCAAGCTGAATTGATCCAGCTTGGCCACTGGCATAGCGCAGCGCGTTGTCCAGCAAATTGATCAGCACGCGGCGAAGGTGCTCGGGCTCAAAGGCGACGTGGGTTTGCGTCGTTCCCGGGCTGAACGTCAGCTTCTCGGTACTGCGTGTTTGTGCCGCCCAGTCGCGGCCAATGCGCTCGGTGGCCTCCACCAGCGCCAACGACGGCATCACTGAAGCACTGTCGCGCGACTGCACATGGGCGATGTTAAGCACCTCCTCCACAATCTTGCCAAGCCGGTTAGCGTTTTGCGCAATCATTTGCGTTAGCTGCCTGAGTTTGGGATCCGAAAGATCTTCATCCAGCAAGGCGTTGGCTTGCGAAATGGCGGCCAGCGGGTTGCGAATTTCATGTGCCACGGCGGCTGACATGCGCCCCATGCTGGCCAGCTTGTCAGTGCGCGTGCGGGCCTCCATCTCGCGCTGATCCTGCAAAAAAATGACACAAAGGCTTTCATCCTCCGGCATATGGCGGGTTGTCATGCGAGTGCGCAAACGCAGGCGGCGCAGGCCCTGCCCGGTGTGGTGAATCGTGACATCGCTGCGGCGCAGGTCGACCTTGATGAAGCTGCTGCGAGCCAGTTGATCCAACTCGGTCCACGCGGTTTCGGCTGCCAGGTGAAACGTTGCCTCGCGCTGCGCTCGCTCGGAACCCAAAAGTTGGCGCGCCGCCGGGTTGGCCGCTCTGACCAAGCCGTTGGCATCGACCACCAAGATGCCATCTGTCAACGACTCGATCACCAGCTCATTGACCTGCCGCTGCACGTGAACGGCGCGTTGGCTCAAGCGCGAGCGCTCTTCTTCCTGTGCGAGCCGCGTTGACAGTTGATTGGCCAAAAAAGCGATGACGAAGAGTCCAGCCCCGGTCAATGCAGATTGAACGAAGTGCGGTGTGGATTCGCCAAAGGTGTAAAGCGCCAGCCACATTGAATGCCCCAGCAGAATGAGGGTGGCCGCTGCGGCAGTTCCCATCGCCAGGAAAAGTGAACCCAGTACAGATGCGAGCAGTACCGGCAACGCCAGCAGCGGGGCGTAATTGATGTTGCCGCCTTGCAGGATTTGCAAAGCTGAAAACACGGCGACATCCACCCCGATGGTGAAGAACCAGCTTGACAAAAAATTTCGGTTGAGCTGGCGCGGCGCTGCATAAAAACGAACTGCGATGGCAACGGCCAGATAGCCGCCGCAAATGTAGAGCAGCCAAAGGTTATTGGCTTGACCCATTGCCCACAGGCTTGATTGCAGCAAAAGCAGCATTAGACCCAGCGTCACGCGCGCTGTCATAAAGCCGCGCCACAGGCGCTCGAACTCGTTGGGGCCTTTGTCTTTTGCGGCGCTTTGAGTGTCAGCTTGAGCCGACTGCGTTGGAGCGGGTGCGAACCAGGTGCGTGGCTCTGGCGACTCAGCCATTCAGGGCTCCGCCCGGCGCTGGTGCTCCAGGCTGCAATAAATGCCCTTTTCGCCTTCGATGGCATCGGGCCGGGGTAGATGAACCTCGCAGAAATTGCATCGCACCATGTCCAGCGCGGGTACCTCTGGACTTTCAGACTTTTTGGGTACGCTCTTTCGGGCGCTGTCCGCTCCGCGCCGACTGGCCTTGAAGAACCAGATGGCTGCAATGATCGCGAGCAGAATGAGGGCAATTTTCATGATGTGCGCCCCAGCACGATCTCCAACACAAAACGCGAGCCGACGTAGGACAGCAGCAGCAGGCCAGCGCCGGCATACAGCACCCGCGCGGCCGTTCGCCCGCGCCAGCCGAAGCGCCAACGCCCTAGCAGCAGCACGGCAAAAGCTAGCCATGACAGCACGGAAAAGACGGTCTTGTGATCCCACCGCCATACCGTACGCGAACCGTATAGCTGCTCCGCAAACAGCATCACCACCAGCAGCGTCGCGGACAGCAGCACAAAGCCTGCGGCGACAAAGCTGTAGGTCAGGCGCTCCATCGTCAACAGTGGGATGCCGCCTTGCAGGTCACCACCCGCGCGGAAATTCGCCTCGGCCCGGGCCAGCAGCCAGCCGTGCGCTACCGCCACACCGAACATGCCATACGACGCAATACCCAGCGCCCAATGCAAGGGCAACCATATCGATGCCTTGGGCCCCAGCAGATTGCCCGGGAACACCCACTGCAGCAGGACCGCAGCAGCAGCCAAGCCGCTTAACGCCCAGGGTGTTTTCAGTTGAGGATAGACTAGGCTTTCCACGGCATAGACCAGCACCGCCAGCCAGATCGTGACGCTCAGGGCGGCGGCAAAGCCAAAGCGGGGCTCGGCGCCAAACAGCTCCCAGCCGAGGGTGACCGCATGCAACAGCCACGCGACAGCCAGCACCGAGCGCGCAACCACGGGGCTGAATTTGCGTGCCGAGGTGGCCAGCACGCCATAGGCCACTGCGGCACTGATCGTGAACAGGGCGCTAGTGGAGTTAGCACTGAGTAAAATCATGGTCAGAGTTTAGCGTTTCGCGCTTCAGTCTCGACCCGTCATCCCGCCCGTCGCCCCCGCGACCCTCCACCGACCCTCCATAGGGACATTCACGTATGGCTTCCGCCCTGTCAGACAAACTCTCCCGCCTGGTTAAAGGCATGCGCGGCCAAGCCCGAATCACCGAGGCCAATGTGGCCGACATGCTGCGCGAGGTTCGCATGGCACTGTTGGAGGCCGACGTCGCCCTGCCCGTGGTGCGCGACTTCATTGCCCGTGTGAAGGACAAGGCGCTGGGCCAAGAGGTGCTGGGCTCGCTGCAACCCGGCCAGGTGCTGGTGAGCATCGTCAGTAAAGAGCTCGCCGCGACAATGGGAGAAGGGATCAGCGATATAAATTTGGCAGCGCAGCCACCCGCGGTGATCTTGATGGCGGGCTTGCAAGGCGCAGGCAAAACCACCACCACGGCCAAGTTGGCCAAACACTTGATTGAAAAGCGCAAGAAGAAAGTTCTGACCGTGTCGGGCGACGTGTACCGCCCTGCCGCGATTGAGCAGCTTAAGTCGGTGACCGCACAAGTCGGTGCCGAATGGTTCCCCAGCACGCCAGATCAAAAACCCGTCGCCATCGGCTTGGCGGCGCTGGACTACGCCCGCAAGCACTATTTTGATGTGCTACTGGTAGACACCGCTGGCCGTTTAGCGATTGACGAAGCCTTGATGCAGGAGATCAAGGATTTGCACGCCGCGCTGAACCCGGTCGAGACCCTGTTTGTGGTCGATGCCATGCAGGGCCAGGATGCGATCAACACCGCCAAAGCTTTCAAAGAGGCGCTGCCGCTCACCGGCATCATCCTGACGAAGACCGATGGCGACTCACGAGGGGGTGCGGCCTTGTCAGTTCGGCAGATCACTGGGGCACCGATCAAGTTTGCGGGCACCAGCGAAAAGATGGACGGCCTGGAGGTGTTTGATGCTGAGCGTCACGCCGGGCGCATTTTGGGCATGGGCGACATCGTGGCGCTGGTCGAGCAGGTCACCGCCGGAGTGGACATGGAAGCCGCGCAAAAGCTGGCGGCCAAAGTCAAGAGTGGCGTGGGCTTTGATTTGAATGACTTCCTGAGCCAAATCCAGCAGATGAAGCAGATGGGTGGCTTGAGCAGCCTGATGGACAAACTGCCCGCTGCCATGGCCGCCAAAGCAGGCCAAGTAGACATGAACCGGGCCGAGAAAGACATCAAGCGCAAGGAGGGCATCATCCACAGCATGACCCCGCTGGAGCGGCGCAAGCCCGAGCTGATCAAGGCCACCCGCAAGCGCCGCATCGCTGCCGGCGCGGGTGTGCACGTTCAGGAGGTCAACCGCATGCTCAAGGAGTTTGAGCAGATGCAGGACATGATGAAAAAGATGAAGGGCGCGGGCATGATGAAAATGATGAAGCGCATGGGTGGCATGAAAGGCATGCCCAAGATGCCCTTCTAGTGCGCCGCTAAATCCGTCTTCAGCACCACCTCGCCGCGCAGCGAGTAGGTGCGCGTCTCGGTGATCGTTACATCCACCAGTTGGCCAATCAAGCGACCAGGGCCAGCGAAGTTCACCGCTCGATTGCATTCGGTACGGCCCATCAGCTCGGTGCTGTCACGCTTGGAGACACCTTCGACCAGAATGCGCTGCACAGTGCCCAAGCGGCTTTCGCTGATGCGCTTCATGTTGCCGTCGATCACGCCTTGCAGATGCTGTAGGCGCTTTAACTTGACATCATGCGGGGTGTCGTCTTGCAGGTTGGCAGCAGGCGTGCCGGGGCGGGGGCTGAAAATAAAGCTGAAGGAGTTGTCAAACCCCACATCGTCGATCAGCTTCATCATCTTGGCAAAGTCCTCTTCAGTCTCACCGGGGAAGCCCACGATGAAGTCGCTGCTGATGGCCATGTCAGGCCGGATCGTGCGCAGCTTGCGGATCGTGCTCTTGTATTCCATAGCGGTGTAGCCGCGCTTCATGGCCATCAAGATACGGTCTGAGCCATGCTGCACGGGCAGGTGCAAGTGGCTGGCAAGCTTGGGAATCTTGTCGTAAGCGGCGATCAATGAGGGTGTGAACTCATTCGGATGGCTGGTCGTGTAGCGGATGCGCTCGATGCCGGGGATGTCGGCCACGTACTCCAACAGAGTGGCAAAGTCCACGAGATCAGCGGTGAGGGACGATGGGCTGGCGATCATCGGCGCACGGTAGGCGTTGACGTTTTGGCCCAACAGCGTCACTTCTTTCACGCCCCGGTCGGCCAGGCCCGCGACCTCCACCAGCACGTCTTCAAACGGACGGCTCACCTCTTCGCCGCGCGTATAGGGCACCACGCAGTAGCTGCAGTATTTGGAGCAGCCTTCCATAATGCTGACAAAAGCTGTGGCACCTTCCACCCGCGCGGGGGGCAGGTGGTCAAACTTTTCGATCTCGGGGAAGCTAATGTCCACCTGCGAGCGGTTTTGCGTGGCGCGCTGGTCCAAAAGCTGGGGCAGACGGTGCAGGGTCTGCGGGCCAAACACGACATCCACATACGGCGCGCGCTCGATGATGGCAGCGCCCTCTTGGCTGGCTACGCAGCCGCCGACGCCAATCAGCACGCCCTTTTTCTTCAAGTGCTTGACGCGGCCGAGGTCTGAGAAAACCTTCTCCTGCGCCTTCTCGCGCACGGAGCAGGTGTTGAAAAGAATCAAGTCAGCCTGCTCGACATCTTGCGTCTGGTCGTAGCCCTGCGCGGCATGCAGTACGTCGGCCATCTTGCCCGAGTCGTACTCGTTCATTTGGCAGCCGAAGGTTTTGATGAAGACTTTTTTGGACATATTAAAAACTGGT